>JBDHSY010000138.1:0-7398 GCA_039808405.1 Xanthobacteraceae bacterium | reverse complement strand
CAATTTGCTTTATGCGCTGATTGGCTCCACCCTCGGGACGCTGGTGGGCGTGTTACCCGGTCTTGGGCCGGTGACGACAATCGCCATCCTGCTGCCCGTGACCTATCAGGTCGGCGATCCGCTCGGTGCGATGATTATGCTGGCGGCGATCTATTACGGCGCGATGTATGGTGGGTCGACGACGTCGATCCTGCTCAAGGTTCCGGGAGAGGCCGCGTCGGTCATTACCTGTATCGATGGCTACGAAATGGCCCGGCAGGGTCGTGCCGGGCCTGCCCTGGCGATCGCGGCCATCGGCTCCTTCATCGCCGGAACCGCCGCGATTTTTGCGCTTGCTTTTGTCGGGCCGGCATTCGCCAATTTTGCGCTCTCGTTCGGGCCGCCCGAATACTTTGCTCTCGCCGTCTTCGGCCTCGTGCTGTGCGCAACGCTCTCCGGAGGCTCACCTATTCGCGGCATTGCGATGGTGCTCGTCGGCATTCTTCTTGGCACCGTCGGAATGGACACCGTAACCGGAATCGATCGTTTCACATTCGGTTCGCTGGAGGTTGCGGACGGCATCGAACTCGTCCCGCTGTTGATGGGTTTGTTTGGCCTCGGTGAAATTCTTTACAATCTCGAAGAAAAGGGCGCCTTTCAGCTTCTCACCGCAAAGATCGGCCGTATCCTGCCGTCCAGGAAAGATTGGGCCGACTCGTGGGGTGCGATCGGTAGAGGCTCTGTGTTCGGTTTTTTCATCGGCCTGATACCGGGCGGCGGCGCGATCCTCGGCTCGCTTCTGAGCTATAGCGTCGAGAAAAAGCTGTCGAAGGAACCGGAGAAGTTCGGCAAGGGCGCGATCGCCGGCGTGGCCGGGCCGGAATCCGCCAACAACTCCGCCGCGTCCGCAACGTTCATTCCGCTGCTGACATTGGGCATACCCGGCAACGCGGTGACCGCGGTGCTGTTTGCCGGGCTGCTGATTCAGAATATCACGCCGGGGCCGTTGATGATGGCTAAGCATCCGGATGTTTTCTGGGGCATCATCGCGTCGATGTATTTCGGAAACATCATGCTGCTGATCCTGAACCTGCCGATGGTTGGCTTGTGGGTTCAGCTTCTTCGTGTGCCGTTCTGGATTCTCGGGCCGGCGGTATTGGTTATCTCGGTGCTCGGCGTCTACAGCCTGCGCAACAACTGGTTCGACGTCAATCTTCTCATCGTGTCGGGTCTGGCCGGCTACCTGTTCAGAAAGGCGAGCCTCGACGCCACGCCGCTGGTGATGGCGTTTATCCTTGCCGACCTTCTCGACACCTCGCTGCGTCAATCGCTGCTCATGGGCGACGGCAATATCAGTATCGTGGCCTCGCGGCCGATCTCGGGCGTGATGCTGGCGTTATCGGTTATTGTCGCCGTGTCGCAGTTTTACGGTCATTGGCGTGCAAGAAAGCGACGGCAGGTAAACGAGGCGGTGGCTGGCTGATGTTGTCGATACCCAATAATGAGCGTCCGGCCAGGGTCGATTATTTGGAGAAGGTCACGGGCCGCGCGGAATATGTGTCCGACGTTGTCGTGCCCGGAATGCTGCATGGGAAGATCCTTCGTAGCCCGATCCCGCACGGCCGCATCGTCACCCTCGATGTCTCCGCCGCGCTCGCTCTGCCGGGCGTTGTGACGGTCTTCACAGGCGCCGATGTCGATGGAATTGATGCCTATTGGGGTCCATCGATCAAGGACCGGCCGGTGATCGCCATTGACCGTGTCCGATATGTCGGCGAGCCTGTCGCGGTGGTTGCCGCCGTTGACGAGCGGACTGCCTATGATGCGCTTGATCTGATCCAGGTCGAATACGAGGATCTGCCGTTTGTAACGGACGAAATGGCGGCGCTTGCTGACGATGCGCCGATCATTCACGAAGCACCCGAACCGTTGAAAGATTTTTACTTCAAGGGGCAGGCCAACACGGTTCAGGGTACAAATATCTTTCAGGATTACAGATACGAGACGGGCAGTGTCGACGAGGCGTTCGCTGCCGCCGATCGCGTGTTCGAGGATACGTTCACCTTCCCGATGGTGTTCCACTATGCGATGGAGCCGCATTGCGCCGTCGCCTCGTTCCATGACGACGGAACGCTGACGGTGTGGAGTTGCGGGCAGGCTCCGACCATGGTTCAGAAGGTGCTGGCGCGCATGTTTCGTATGCCGCTGTCGTCGATCCGTATCATCACCCCTTATGTGGGCGGTGGGTTCGGCGGCAAGGCGTCCGTCAAGATCGATCCGCTGGTGGCGGCCGTTGCATGGAAGGCAAAGCGGCCGGTGAGGATTTGTCTTTCCGTCTCGGAATCGATCCTGACCTGTCGCCGGCTCAGCGCGTCGATCAATGTGAAGACCGGCGTCACCGCCAGCGGCGAGATCCTCGGAAAATCGGTCAGGATCGTGATGAATGGCGGCGCCTACGCCGATACCGGTCCCGCCGTGGCGGTGAAGGCGGCCAACCGCAGCATCGGTCCCTATCATATTCCAAATCTGCGACTCGAGGCGCTTGCAGTCTATACCAATACCGTTCCCGGCGCGGCCTTCCGCTCGATCGGCGGCCCGCAGGCGGTATGGGCGACAGAATCCCAGATGGATATCATCGCCGACGAGCTTGGCATCGATCCGGCCGAGTTGCGCTACCGCAATATGCTGAAGGTCGGCGAGCGGGTCCGGCCCGATCTGCGCGGCATCGACGTCGATATGACGGCGGCGTTGGGGCAGGCGTTGCAGACCATGAACAGAATCGAAGACGGACATCCCGACAACAGAATCGCCCGAGGGGCTGCGGTTGGCGCTTCCGATCCGGGCATCATGGCGGTGTCCTCAGCGATATTGCGGTTGAAGATCGACGGTTCGGTCCTTGTTCTGTCGAACAGCGTCGAGATTGGTCAGGGCGTGCGTGAGGTTCTGGCGCGTATTGCGGCCGAGCTGCTCAACCAGCCGCGCGAGGCCGTTACCGTCATGCAGCCCGACACGGCGTTTGCGCCTTACGACTGGGGCACTGGCGCCAGCCGTTCGTCGCTGATGATGGGGTTGGCGCTGCAAGATGCGGCGAAGGATATTTTGAACCAGCTCGCCGACATGGCGTCCGAATGCTTCGGCGTCGAAGCCGGCAGTGTCGAGATGCGTCCCGGCGGCGTGGCGTCGGGCGAACGCTTCTGGAGTTTCACGGAGGTTCTGCACGGCGTTTACGGCGTCGATAGCGGCGAGATCGTCGGGATCGGCCGCATTACACCGCGCTCTCGCGGCGGCGCTCTGGCCGAGGCTCCGCTGTTCTGGGAAACCGCCGCGGGAATGTGCGGGATCGACGTGGATGAGGAGACCGGCGAGATAAAGCTGCGAAACTACGTCAGCGTTGCTGATGTGGGTTACGTTCTCAATCGTCTGTCGGCGGAGGGGCAAGATGAAGGCGCGGCAATACAGGCGCTCGGTCACGCCCTCTATGAGGAACTGGTTTATGACGACGGCCAGCCCGTCAACGCGACAATGATCGACTATCACGTTCCCACCATCGATGAGGTGCCGGAGAAGTTCTCGACGGTATTGATCGAGAGCGGCACGGGGCCGGGGCCGAACGGGGCGCGGGGCATGGGCGAGGGAGCGATCCTGCCGATGGCCCCGGCGATCGCGAATGCCCTGGCCGCACGCTATCGGATTCGCATCCGCGACCTGCCGATTACGCCTGAAAAAGTTTGGCGTGCGCTGCGGGACAGAAAGGTGCAGTAATGGATTTCAGAATGGACGTTGCCCTTCCGGAGACGCCGGAACACGTTTGGGCCATCATGATGGATATACCCCGCATCGCGTCATGCATTCCGGGGTGTGAGAATGTGCAGGAGGAGGCGCGGCTTGATCGCTACAGCGCCACTCTCAAGCAGAAGATCGGGCCATTCAAGCTCGAAGTGCCGGCCGAGATAAAGGTTGATAGCTACGAGGCGCCGCATCGTCTCAAGGCGCAGGCGACCGGCGTCGACAAGCTGACCCGAACGAAGCTCGCGGTGGTGTTCGATGTCATCCTGACGCCGATCGAACCGGGCTCATGCCAGTTCGCGATCTCCGCCCAGCTTCAGGTCGCCGGCAAGCTGGCAAGCCTCGGGTATTCGCTGATCAAGAAAAAAGCGGAGGAGAATTTCGCCGAATTCGAGAGGCGCATCCGCACGCAGCTAGAGGCGATCTGACGTGCTGCCCCACCCCTTCTCTTACCATCGACCAGATTCGCTCAATAAGGCGTTCGACCTCTTTGACCGCTGCGACGACGATGCCGCGTTCTATGCCGGCGGTACGGAGCTTCTGCTGGCGTTAAAGGCCCGTGTCCTGCGCTATGGCCATTTGATCGACCTCAAGCGGATTCCGGGACTGTCCGGCGTGCGGGAGGAGGACGGGTTCGTCGTCATCGGCGCCCTGTCGTCGCACCATCTGCTCAGCACCGATCCGATCATCCGCCGGAACATGCCGGCCTATGCGATGTTGAGCGACAACGTCGCCAACATCCGTGTTCGCATTGCCGGAACCATCGGCGGCAACCTGTGCTTTGCCGAGCCGCATGCTGACCCGCCGGCGCTGCTCGCCGCCATGAGCGCGACCGTGGTGCTGCGAAGCGGTGAGGCGTATCGAGAAGTTGAAGTCGGCGACTTCATCGAAAGCGAGTTTGCCACCGTGCGGACGGAGCGGGAAATCATGACCGAGATCCGCGTGCCGCGCCCACCCGCGGATGCGAGATTCGTCTTCAAAAGTTTCAGCCATCTGGAACGGCCCTCGGTCAGCATCGCCGCGGGCTATTGTCCGTCGCGGCACGGTCAGCGTTTCCGGCTGTGGGCGGGAGCGATCGCCGAACGACCGATGCGTCTGTCCGAGCTTGAGCGGGCGCTTGACGAGGCCGGCCCGGACGCGGTGGAGGATGTCCTCGTCGCCGCAGCAAGCCGCGCGGCCGAGGAACTTCCGGCTTTGTCGGACCTGCATGGCGGGGCCGACTACAAGCGCGCGCTGGCGCAAACCTTCATTTGCCGCGCGGTCCGGGAACTGGTCACGGGAGAAAGCCATGATTGAAGCCGGCGCGATCCCGATCACCTTCGTTCTCAACGGCCGTGAGCATCAACTCGATGTCGCGCCGTGCGATCTTCTGATCGACGTCCTGCGTGATAGGCTCAATCTGAAGGGCACGAAACGTTCGTGTGATGTGGAGGTTTGCGGTGCGTGTACGGTACTGCGCGACGGGATGCCGATCAGCAGTTGCACGACGCTGGCCGCGGATGTCGACGGAAAGAGCGTTCTCACGATCGAGGGCGTCGCCGGCGCGCAACTGAGCGCGGTTCAGCAGGCATTCGTCAGCCACGGTGCGTTGCAGTGCGGCTTCTGCACGCCGGGCATGGTGCTCGCCGTGACGTCGCTCCTCAATGAGGATCCCCACCCCTCGGAACAGAAGATCCGCCACTACCTGCGTGGCAACATCTGCCGCTGCACCGGCTATGTAAAAATCCTCGACGCGGTGAAAAGTCTTGTTTGATATCTCGATCTCGTGTGACGGCCGCGACAAGCCTGAAGCGTTCGTCGGGAGGGTGGATGCGGGAGAGGTCGCCGGCGCCGCCAGCGTCTGGATCGCCAATCACCTGTTCATGCGTGACCCGGCCACACTTGCTTCGGTGGCGCTTGCGCGGACCAGCGCAATGCGCGCGGTGCTCATGGCGGTCAGTCCCTTCACCGTGCATCCGGTCCAGATCGCGATGGCGGCCGCCACGCTCGATGAGTTTTTCCCAGGGCGTATTTCGGTATGTCTTGGCGTCGGCGCGCCGGCCGACCTCCATGCCATCGGCCGCGAGGCGTCAAAGCCGCTCGCGATTATGCGCGAGGCGATGGAAATCATCCGCGCATTGTTCAGCGGGGAGACGGTCACCGTCGAGAACAGAACATTCAGCATTCGTGGACGCCAGCTTGGCGCCGGCCGTCGCGATATCCCTATCATCCTTGCGGCGTCGGGGCCGCAAATGCTGGAACTGGCGGGCAGTTGTGCCGATGGGGTTCTGATCAGCGCCGGCGCCTGTGTCGAGTTTGTCAAATGGACGCTTGACAGCGTGCATCGCGGCGCCAAGGGGCGCGCGATACGCAGCCATGGCCTGATCTACGCGGCGGTCGACGATGAGGAGACGAAGGCGCATGATCGTCTACGACGCATCCTCGCCAACCTGCTGCGCGGCTCGCACCATGGCGCCAATCTGAAAATGGCGGGCAGCGTGCTCGACCAGGAGGCGCTGAATCGGGCGGTTCTGGATGGGGACTGGGCGCGCGCCGAAGCCTTCATTACGGACGATATCGTTCGCAAGCATTCGGCAAGTGGAAGTCCCGACCTAATTCGTTCGCGCATCGCGGCCTATCGCGCCGCTGGTTTTGACGAAATCGTGATCTCCGGAGCGCGGGATCACGATCAGATCGTCCGGATTATTAAAGCTATCAGCTAAAGGGAGTCGTTATGAAATTCAGCGTCTGTATTTCCACGGGCTTCGAGGGAGTGATGTATCCCATTCCGTTCAGCGGCCCGGAGGACTTGATCCGCCAGGGCATCCTCTGTGAAAAGCTCGGATATCATTCGGTATGGGGCAACGACCACATCACGACGCAAGACTACGTCCGCGATCTGTTTCCCGGCAAGGTGCCGAATTTCTATGAGCCGCTGATCGTGCTCGCGGCGATCAGCGCCGCAACCAAAACGCTGAAGCTCGGCACCGCCATCACCGTCCTTCCGATGCGTGAACCCGTTTATCTCGCCAAGCAGGCCGTTACTCTCGATCAGGTATCCAATGGCCGCTTCATCATGGCGGTGGGCATCGGCGCTTATCGGGAGGAATTTGCGGCCTGGGGTGGTGATCGCGTCAAGGGCGCGCGTCGCGGCAGTATGATGGACGAAGGACTTGAAGTCCTCCACAAACTGTTCACCGAAACGCGCAGCAGCTATAACGGCAAGCATTACAGCTATACCGATCTTGAGCTTGCTCCCAAAAGCGTCGCCCAACCATTCCCGCTCTATATCGGCGGCCACAATGTCGAAGCCATCGAGCGAGCGGCGCGCTACGGTCAGGGGTGGCTCGGTGGTTGGCGTCCGCTGAAGGAACTGGAAGAACGTATCACGCTTCTTAAGCGCCGTGCGGCCGAACTGGGCCGCGACCCCGCCCAGATCGAGGTCGCGCCGCAGTTCTCCGTAACCATCGACAAGACCATGGAGGCGGCGGAGAAGCGCTACATGGAAAGCGGTCTCGTCGCCCACCGCCAGTCGCTGGCCTACACCGGGCGCGACCTGAGTCAGCAGGTTATCGCCAATCTCGTCGGGTCGCCGGACGATCTCAGCCGAGCAACCCAGCGCGTCGGCCAACGCCTCTGCGAGGCGAAGCCCCG
>JBDHSY010000137.1:0-7417 GCA_039808405.1 Xanthobacteraceae bacterium | reverse complement strand
ACTTCTTGCGCTCGACCACGCGGGAGTCGCGGGTGAGGAAGCCGCCCTTCTTGAGCACGCCGCGCAGCTCCGGCTCGAAATTGGTCAGCGCCTTGGAGATGCCGTGGCGCACCGCGCCGGCCTGCCCCGAGAGGCCGCCGCCGGCGACCGTGCACATCACGTCGTACTGGTCCTTGCGCGCCGCCGCGACGAGCGGCTGCTGGATCAGCATGCGCAGCACCGGGCGGGCGAAGTAATTCTCGAACTCGCGGGTGTTGACGACGATCTTGCCGGAGCCCGGCTTGATCCAGACGCGGGCGACGGCGTCCTTGCGCTTGCCGGTGGCGTAGGCGCGGCCCTGCTTGTCGACCTTCTTGACGTATCTCGGCGCGTCGGCGGCCTGCGGCTTCAGCGTCGCGAGCTGGTCGAGCGATTGCATGGTCTCGGCCATGTTATGCGGCCCTCATGTTCTTGCGGTTCATCGCGGCGACGTCGAGCACTTCGGGCTGCTGCGCCTCGTGCGGATGCTCGGGCCCGGCATAGACGCGCAGGTTGCCCATCTGCTTGCGGCCGAGCGGCCCGCGCGGGATCATGCGCTCCACCGCCTTCTCGACTACGCGCTCGGGAAAGCGCCCCTCGAGGATCGACTTGGCGGTGCGCTCCTTGATGCCGCCGGGGAAGCCGGTGTGGTGGTAATACACCTTGTTCTCGCGCTTGCGGCCGGTCAGCACCACCTCGGCGGCGTTGACGATGATGACGTTGTCGCCGCAATCGACGTGCGGGGTGTAGGTCGGCAGATGCTTGCCGCGCAGCCGCATCGCCACGAGCGTCGCGAGGCGACCGACCACCAGACCCTTGGCGTCGATCAGCACCCACTTCTTCGTGACTTCGGCTGGCTTGGCCGAAAACGTGGTCATGGAACGGTTCCGTGAAAAGGGATCAGCCGGCGCGAGGCGCCCGGTCGGTCGCGGTTCTAGTCAAAAGCGGGCGTGGCGTCAATCGTGGCGAGCGATAAATATGGCAATGAAATCAGTCATTTGCAATTAAGGTATTTTAATACCCTCGCCTAACCCGTCTGCGGGATGGAATATGTCGCGGTGACATGGGCGATCGGGTCGGGCGAGGTGCCCGACAGAAGCTGCACCTCGCCGACCGCAAGGCGCTTGCCGAGCTTCAGCAGCCGCGCCACCGCGACGATGTCGCGGCCGGGCTGCCCCTTGCGCAGAAAGTTGATGTTGAGATTGGTGGTGACCGCAAGCCCGACCGGGCCGATCGCCGACAGCAGCACCACATACATGGCGAAGTCGGCGAGCGCCATCAGCGTCGGCCCCGATACGGTGCCGCCGGGCCTGAGCATGCGCTCGCTGTAATGCTGGCGCAGCAGCGCGCTGGCGCCGTCGGCGCTTTCGATGACGATGTCGCCGCCCGAAAACGCCTGCGGAAATTCCCGATGCAGGAACGCTTCCAGCTCGGCAACCGTCATCCTCGCTTCCGCCATTGGTTTTTCCTCACGCCTCGGCGCTTATCGTGTAGAGTGAAGGGGTCTGCTCCATCTTTCGACAGATTTTTGCGATGACCGCTCCCTCGACCTCCGCATCCTCCGCTCCCTTGGCACAGCGCGCGCCGCAAGAACAGCACAAAGACGAGCCCGTTCTGCTGCGCGAGAGCGCGGGCCCGGTGGCACTGCTCGTGCTCAATCGCCCGGCGGCGCGCAACTGCCTGTCGGAAGCGCTGATCGCCGAACTGCATGCGGCGCTCGATGCGATCCGCGACGACGCCGCGGTGCGCGCGGTGGTGATCGCCGCCAACGGCCCGGTATTCTCCTCCGGCCACGACCTCAAGGAACTGACGGCGCGGCGCAGCGACGCCGACGGCGGCCGCGCCTATTTCGCCCACCTGATGAACGCCTGCTCGGCCGCGATGCAGGCCATCGTGCGGTTGCCGAAGCCGGTCGTCGCCGCCGTGCAGGGCATCGCCACCGCCGCCGGCTGCCAGCTCGTCGCGAGCTGCGACCTCGCGGTCGCCTCCGAGCGCGCGACGTTCGCAACCCCCGGCGTCGATATCGGGCTGTTCTGCTCGACGCCGATGGTGGCGCTTTCGCGCAACGTGCCGCGCAAGCACGCCATGCACATGCTGCTGACCGGCGAAGCCGTGACGGCCGGGACGGCACGCGCCATGGGTCTCGTCAACCTCGTCGCCGCGCCCGGCACCGAGCGCGAGATCGCGGTCGAACTCGCCGCCAAGGTGGCGCGCAAATCGGCCCACACCGTCAGGATCGGCAAGGAGGCGTTCTACCGCCAGGCCGAAATGTCGCTTGCGGACGCCTATCGATATGCGGCAGAGGTCATGACCGAGAACATGATGGCGCGCGACGCCGCCGAAGGCATCTCCGCCTTCATCGAAAAGCGCACGCCGACCTGGGACGACCGCTGACCGCGCCGCGGCCTCCCGCACGGACATCCGCACATGGACCACGACCACTATTCCGACGCCTATATCCGCAGCATCCTCACCGGCGTCAAAACCATCGCCATGGTCGGCGCCTCGCCGCTCAACGTGCGGCCGAGCTATTTCGCCTTCAAGTATCTCGCCGAACGCGGCTACGACATGATCCCGGTCAACCCCGGCCAGGTCGGCAAAAGCCTGCTCGGCAAGCCGTTCGTCGCCTCCTTGAGCGAGATCGGCCGCCCGGTCGACATGGTCGAGATCTTTCGCGGGTCGCAGTACGCGCCGGCGCTGGTCGAGGAAGCACTGGCGCTGTCGCCGCAGCCCAAGGTGATCTGGATGCAGCTCGGCGTGCGTCACGACGAAGCGGGCGCCCGCGCCGAGGCCGCCGGCCTCAAGGTGGTGATGAACCGCTGCCCGAAGATCGAATACGGCCGGCTGTCGTCGGAAATCTCGTGGATGGGCGTCAACTCGCGCACGCTGTCGTCGAAACGGCAGCCGATGCCGACCAACGGCATGCGGCTGTCGCTGTCGCGCCAGAGCGTCGGCGGCGCGGAGACGCCGGCGGCCGACCGCGCCGCGCGCACGCACGAGCACTGACAAGCCGTGCCGCCGGCAACGGCGACATAAAAATTCCACCGTCGCGGCCGGTCACGAAACAAATACCGTTCGCGGCCGCCATCGCGCTGCGCTGCTTGACGTTTCCCGCCGCGCACTGGCAGCATGGCCGCCGCTTTCCCATTCAGCACCGTCCTGGTCCTGACCGACAGCCTCGAGGATTTTCCATGACCGAACACACTCCGGGTTTCGCCACGCTTGCGGTTCACGCCGGCGCCCAACCCGATCCGACCACCGGCGCACGCGCCACGCCGATCTATCAAACGACGTCGTTCGTCTTCAACGATGCCGACCACGCCGCCTCGCTGTTCGGGCTGCAAGCCTTCGGCAACATCTATACCCGCCTCGGCAACCCGACCACCGCCGTGCTGGAGGAGCGCATCGCCGCGCTCGAAGGCGGCACCGCGGCGCTCGCGGTGGCCTCCGGCCACGCCGCGCAGGTCATCGCCTTCCACAACCTGCTGACGCCGGGCGACGAGTTCGTCGCCGCCCGCAAGCTCTACGGCGGCTCGATCAACCAGTTCACGCACGCCTACAAGAATTTCGGCTGGAACGTGGTGTGGGCCGATCCCGACGACGTGTCGACCTTCAAGAAGGCGTTGTCGCCCAAGACCAAGGCGATCTTCGTCGAGTCCGTCGCCAACCCCGGCGGCTCGATCACCGATCTCGAACCGATCGCGGCGATCGCGCACGAGGCCGGCGTGCCGCTGATCGTCGACAACACGCTGGCCTCGCCCTACCTGCTGCGCCCGATCGACCACGGCGCCGACATCGTGCTGCATTCGGTGACCAAGTTCCTCGGCGGCCACGGCAACTCGATCGGCGGCGTCATCGTCGATGCCGGCACCTTCGACTGGTCGAAAACCGACAAGTATCCGATGCTGAGCGCGCCGCGCCCCGAATATCACGGCATCAAGCTGCACGAGACGTTCGGCAATTTCGCCTTCGCCATCGCCGCGCGCGTGCTCGGCCTGCGCGATCTGGGGCCGGCGATTTCGCCGTTCAACTCGTTCCTGCTGCTCACCGGCATCGAAACGCTCGGCCTGCGCATGCAGAGGCACTCCGACAACGCCAAGGCGATCGCCGAATGGCTGGAGAGCCACCCCGCGGTGGCGTGGGTCAACTACGCGGGGCTGCCGAGCAACAAGTATTATGCGCTCGCGCGCAAATACACCCCGAAGGGCGCCGGCGCGGTGTTCACCTTCGGCGTTCGCGGCGGCTACGACGCCGGCGTCAAGCTGGTCTCCAACGTCAAGCTGTTCTCGCACCTCGCCAACATCGGCGACACCCGCTCGCTGATCATCCACCCGGCCTCGACCACGCACAGCCAGCTCGACGACGAGCAGAAGACCCAGGCCGGCGCCGGGCCGGAGGTGGTGCGGCTGTCGATCGGCATCGAGGATAAGGAAGACCTGATCGCCGATCTCGACCAGGCGCTGCGCGTCGAAGCGGCGCACCATTCCCGACAAAAAAAAGGCGCGGCCTGCGGGCCGCGCCTTTGCGTTCGGGCTTTCAGGCCGTCGCCGGCACGCGCGCGGCCGCGTCGAGATGCACCAGCGCGACCGTCAGTACGATAATCGCGCCGCCCTGATGCAGCAGTGCCGGGCCGAGCGGCACCCCTTCCAGCAGCGTCCAGATGCCGAGCGCCGCCTGCGCGGTCACCGCCGCGAACAGCGCCACCGCGCCGCGCCCGAGCGAGGCAGTCGCACGCGCCGCCAGCACGTCGATCAGGTGCCACAACGCGACCGCCCACAGCAGATAGGCGACCATGCGGTGGCTGAACTGCACCGTCAGCACGTTGTCGAAGAAATTGCGCCACCACGGCGTCTCGAAGAACAGCCGGTCGGCGGCCGGGATCAGCGCGCCGTCGATGGTCGGCCAGGTGTTGTAGGCCTTGCCGGCGCGCAGGCCGGCGACCAGCGCGCCGAGATAGATCTGCAGGTAGGTGATGGCCGTCAGCGCCAGTGCCGTCGCCCGCAGCCGCCGCTCGGCGGGCAGCGCCGGTGTCGGCGCCGCCGGCCGCGGCGTCAGCCGGCGCACGGTCCAGACGATGGCCGCGAAAATGATCAGCGCCAGCATCAGATGCGCGGCGAGGCGATACTGCGAGACCTCGATGCGATGGGTCAGGCCCGACACCACCATCCACCAGCCGACCGCGCCCTGCAGCGCGCCGAGGGCGAAGATCGCCCACAGCCGGCGCTTGAGCGCGGCATCGAGCCAGCCGCGCCACAGGAAGAACAGGAACGGCAGCAGATAAACGAGGCCGATGACGCGCCCGAGCAGGCGGTGCGCCCACTCCCACCAGAAAATGGTCTTGAACTCGTCGAGCGTCATGCCCGCATTCATCTCGCGGTACTGCGGGATGGTCTTGTAGGCCTCGAACGCCGCGTGCCAGGCCGTGTCGGACAGCGGCGGCAGCGCACCGGTCACCGGCTTCCACTCGACGATCGACAGCCCCGATTCGGTGAGCCGCGTCGCCCCGCCGACCACCACCATCGCCGCGATCAGCGCCGCGACCGCGATCAGCCACGCCCGCACGGTAGCGAGGCGCGGTCCCTTCAAGACGGCACCGGACATATCGGACATCGCGTTTCGACCTTGATCGGATCGGCGCCGTCCTTATAGTCGCGCCGGCGCCGCGTGCAAGCCGCGCGCACCCTTAAGGTATTTTCCCCTCACCGTCCGGACCCCATGCCGATCCGCACCCGCAAACTCGTCGGAACCATCGCGCTTATCGTCCTCGTGGTGGTGTGGTCGCTGGTCGCGATGGCGCTGGCGCAGGCCCCGCTGGTGGCCGGCTCGAAGCTGGTGCAGGCGGCCTATTACGTCGTCGTGGGGGTCGGCTGGGTGCTGCCGGCGATGCCGATCATCGCCTGGATGTCGCGGCCGGACCGGTGACCGCGGCGGCCGCGGGCCGGTGGAAAGCCCCCGATTTATCGATCCGCTTTTAGGTTTCGTTGGAACTTTCCTGCAAGGGTCGCCC
Organism: Xanthobacteraceae bacterium; assembly: GCA_039808405.1. Lineage (GTDB taxonomy): Bacteria > Pseudomonadota > Alphaproteobacteria > Rhizobiales > Xanthobacteraceae > PRO6. The sequence continues at coordinate 1,392 of JBDHSY010000137.1, read as the reverse complement.
CCGTCCGGGGATAACCCGGAACGTCACAATAATACCAACAAGGGGCCCGACAAGGCGCCTCGGAACCGCTCGGGATTCCCCCTCAAGGGGCACCGCAAAACGGCGGTTTCGACGACGTGTCCAACGGTCCGGCAAGGCAGACGATGACAATGGTGGCGATATCCGACGGCGAACCGGCACCGGCAGGGGTGCGCGAGGTTGCGCGCATTGCCGAGGTCGAGGTGATCGACGTCATGACGGATGCCGAGCCGATCTGGCGCCGGCTCGAGGCCGGGCCGCACTGGGCGACGCCGTTCCAGCGCTTCGATGTCCTCGATGCCTGGCAACGGCAGATCGGCGAGGCCGACGGCTTCCGGCCGTGCATCGCCATCGCGCGCGACGCCGCGCGGCGCCCCCTCCTGCTGCTGCCGCTCGCGGTGCGGCGCGAGCACGGCGTTCAGTGCGCCCGCTTCATGGGCGGCAAGCACACGACGTTCAACGGGCCGGTGATGACCGCCGATTTCGCGGCGGCGATGAACAGGGCGGACTGCGAGATGCTGCTCGCGGGCTTGCGCGCATCGCCGGCGCGCGTCGACCTCGTCGTGCTCGAACGCCAGCCGGCCCGCTGGAACGGCCTGCCCAACCCGCTGCTGGCGCTGCCGACGCAGCCCGCGGTCAACGCCTGCCCGCTGCTCACCATCGCCCCCGGCGCCGCGCCGACCGACTACATCAAGAATTCGCTGCGCCGCTTCCTGCGCAACAAGAAAGAGCGCAAGCTGCAAGCGCTGCCCGGCTACCGTCATATCGCTGCCGACAGCGACGCCGACATCGCGCGCATCCTCGATGCCTTCTTCCTGATCAAGCCGCAGCGCATGGCGGCGCAGGGCCTGCCCGACATTTTTGCCGATCCCGCCGTACAGGGGTTTGTCCGCGCCGCCTGCCACGCCCGGCTGCCCTGCGGCGGCCGCGCCATCGCGCTGCACGCGCTGGAATGCGACGCCGAGATGCTGGCGATCTTCGCCGGCATGGCCGACGGCCAGCGTTTCTCGACCATGTTCGGCACCTACACCATGTCGGAGAACGCCCGCTACAGCCCCGGCATGGTGCTGACCCGCAACATGATCGATCACTACGCCGCACAGGGCTACACCGGCTTCGACCTCGGTGTCGGTGACGACGGCTACAAGCACTCTTTCTGCAAGGAGGAGGAGGCGCTGTTCGACGGCTTCGCCGGGCTGTCGCCGCGCGGCTGCATGGCCGCGGCGGTGCTGTCGCAGATCGCCCGCGCCAAGCGCGCCATCAAGCAAAATCCGGCGCTGATGGCGCTGGCCGGGCGCGCCCGCGGGCTGCTGCGCCAGGGCGCCAGGTCGCAGGCCGAGGCGCAGGGCAGCGACTGAGGCCTACGCCTACGCC
>JBDHSY010000136.1:0-7455 GCA_039808405.1 Xanthobacteraceae bacterium | reverse complement strand
CGGGTGGTGCCGCTGCGCCCACCGTGGACGTGACCGCGATCCTCGACAAGGCGGTGGCGGCGAAGAAGGAAAAGCTCGCCTGGCGCACCTCGATCGTCGATCTGCTCAAGGCGCTCGACATCGATTCCAGCCTGTCGGCGCGCAAGGAGCTCGCGAAGGAGCTCGGCTATACCGGCGACACCAACGATTCCGCGACCATGAACATCTGGCTGCACAAGCAGGTGATCGCCAAGCTTGCCGCCAATGGCGGCAAGGTGCCGGACGACCTCAAGTCGTAACGGCAGGCGTTGCCGCGATAGCGAAAGGCCCGCAGCGATGCGGGCCTTTTTATAAGGGGAGTATGAGTGCGAATATGCCGACTAAATGTCTGCAAGATCGGCGCGGCCGTATTTTCGAAGCCGGACGCGCGCTCGCTCAAGAACGCTTTCATCAAATAGATCCTTCCAAGGGCCGCGAAGAATGGTTGCTTCGGCTGTGAGGTCGAGGCGCTGCAACTCCAGAAGCGTGATGAAGCCATCAGCAATTCTGTCTGACATAATGAGTTGCATGCAGGATACGACAGGGCCGCTGCTTGCAAGCATTCTTCTGAATATCGTGGCGCGATACCCAATTGATTCCGCTATATCGCAATCCTGGCGAAGCTGTTCATATAACTTAGCTTCGAGCGAGCGCCGCTGTGCATCGGTCAGACCCACGGCATTTCCCCCTGCCAGTTGCTTATACTAACCCAGCCCGGCGTGCACGTGGTTGGGCGCTGCTATGCTCCCGCCTCGGGATGCTTGCGCAAATAGTCGGCGACGAACGAGCAGCCGGCAATCACCTTCTTGTTTTCGTCGCGGATTTTCCTGACCGCGCCTTCCACCAGCCGCGTGGCGACGCCGCGACCGCGCAACGCCGGCGGCGTCTCGGTGTGGGTGATGATCACGGCATCTTCCGTGCGCCGGTCGTTCGCGAAGGCGACGCTGCCCTCGACGTTCAGCTCGAAACGGTTTTGGGCGGTATTGTCGCGAACGGTATCGGGCATGACGGGATCCACCTTATGCGAGCAGGTCGGCGTAGTCCGGATGCTTGTCGATGAAGGCTTTGACGAACGGGCAGCGCGGCACCACCTTCAATCCTTCCGCACGCACGGCATCGAGCGCGCCGCGGACCAGTTTCGAGCCGACGCCGCGGCCGGAAAGTGCGTCGGGCACCTCGGTATGAACGAATGTGATGACGCCGGGCGCGCGCGTGTAATAGGCGGCTGCGAGGTGATCGTCGACCCTCAGTTCGAAGCGGTGCTGCTCGGAATTGTCGCGGACGGTGTCGGGCATGTCCAACTCGGTTTCAGATTGTATGACGCGAGGCCGTGGTCGCAGAATGACAATCGGCTGGCTTACTCCGCCGCTTCGGTCTTGGTCTTCCTGCCGCCCGTCTTTGCCAGCACCGGGGCGAGGAAGTGTCCGGTGTGGCTGCGCGGGGCCTTGACGATATCCTCCGGCGGTCCCCATGCGACGATCTCGCCGCCGCCGTCGCCGCCTTCGGGGCCGAGATCGATCACCCAGTCGGCGGTCTTGATGACCTCGAGGTTGTGCTCGATCACCACCACCGAATTGCCCTGCGCCACCAGTTCGTGCAGCACCTCCAGCAGTTTCGCGACGTCGTGGAAGTGCAGCCCGGTGGTTGGCTCGTCGAGGATGTAAAGCGTGCGTCCTGTCGCGCGCTTCGACAACTCCTTGGCGAGCTTGACGCGCTGCGCCTCGCCGCCGGACAGCGTGGTGGCCTGCTGGCCGACCTTGATGTAGCCGAGCCCGACGCGCTGCAGCGTCTTGAACGTCTCGCGCACGCGCGGCACCGCCTTGAAGAACTCCGCCGCCTCGTCCACCGTCATGTCGAGCACGTCGGCGATGGTCTTGCCCTTGAACAAGACCTCCAGCGTCTCGCGGTTGTAGCGCTTGCCCTTGCAGGTGTCGCAGGTGACGTAGACGTCGGGCAGGAAGTGCATCTCGATCTTGATCACGCCGTCGCCCTGGCAGGCCTCGCAGCGTCCGCCCTTGACGTTGAACGAGAAGCGCCCCGGCTCGTAGCCGCGCGCCTTGGCCTCGGGCAGCCCGGCGAACCACTCGCGGATCGGCGTGAAGGCGCCGGTATAGGTCGCGGGGTTCGAGCGCGGCGTGCGCCCGATCGGCGACTGATCGATGTCGATGATCTTGTCGATATGCTCCAGCCCCTCGATGCGGTCGTGCGGGGCAGGGGCGTCGGAGGCGTTGTTGAGCTTGCGGGCGATCGCCTTGTACAGCGTGTCGATCAACAGTGTGGACTTGCCGCCGCCGGACACGCCGGTGACGCAGGTGAACAGCCCGAGCGGGATTTCCGCCGAGACGTTCTTCAGGTTGTTGCCGTGCGCGTTGATGACCTTGATGGTGCGGCGATGGTTCGGCGGCCGCCGCTCCGGCACCGCGATGAACTTTGCGCCGGTGAGATACTGTCCCGTCAGCGAGGCGGGGTTGCGCATGACGTCGCGCGGCGTGCCTTGCGCGACGATGTGGCCGCCGTGCACGCCGGCGCCGGGGCCGACATCGACGACGTGGTCGGCGTGCAGAATGGCGTCCTCGTCGTGCTCGACGACGATCACGGTGTTGCCGAGGTCGCGCAGGCGCTTCAGCGTGTCGAGCAGGCGGGCGTTGTCGCGCTGGTGCAGGCCGATCGAGGGCTCATCGAGCACATAGAGTACGCCGGTCAACCCGGAGCCGATCTGCGAGGCGAGGCGGATGCGCTGGCTCTCGCCGCCCGACAGCGTGCCGGAGGCGCGCGACAGCGTGAGATAGTTCAGGCCGACATCGAGCAGGAACGACAGCCGCTCGCGGATTTCCTTCAGGATGCGCGCGGCGATCTCGGTCTGCTGCTTGTTGAGCCGGGCCGGGATCGCGTCGAACCATTCCATGGCGCGCCGCACCGACAGCTCGGAGATTTCGCCGATGTGCTTTTCGCCGATCTTGACGCACAGCGCCTCCGGCTTCAGCCGATAGCCGGCACAGGCCGCGCACGGCACGTCGGAAAAATACTTGCCCAGTTCCTCGCGCGCCCACTCGCTCTCGGTTTCGCGGTAGCGCCGCTCGATGCTGGTGACGATGCCCTCGAACGGTTTTTTGGTCTCGTAGGCGCGCACGCCGTCCTCGTAGGCGAACTTGATCTCGGTGTCGCCGGAGCCGTAGAGCAGCGCGTCTTTCGTCTTCTTCGGCAGGTCCTTCCACTTGGTGTCGAGCGTGAACTTGTAGGCTTTGCCGAGCGCCTGAAGGGTCTGGATGTAATAGGGCGACGATGACTTGGCCCACGGCGCGATGGCGCCCTTGCGCAGGCTCAACTCCTTGTCGGGGATGACGAGGTCGGCGTCGATATGCTGCTCGACGCCAAGCCCGCCGCAGGCCGGGCAGGCGCCATAGGGGTTGTTGAACGAAAAGAGGCGGGGCTCGATCTCCGGCAGCGTGAAGCCGGACACGGGACACGCGAACTTTTCCGAGAACAACAGCCGCTCGGGACCGCTCTTGTCGTGAATTTTCGCGACCTTCTTGTCGGATTTCCTGTCGTCGGCCGGGGCCGCCGCAGGCGGATCGGCGAATTCGACCACCGCCAGACCGTCGGCGAGCTTCAGCGCGGTCTCGAAACTTTCCGCGAGCCGCTGCGCGAGGTCGGGCCGCACCACGATGCGGTCCACCACCACGTCGATATCGTGCGGAAACTTTTTGTCGAGCGCCGGCGCGTCTGACAATTCATGAAACGCGCCATCGATCTTGACGCGCTGAAAGCCCTTCTTGAGATACTCCGCCAGCTCCTTGCGGTACTCGCCCTTGCGGCCGCGCACCACCGGCGCCAGCAGGTAGAGCCGCGTGCCCTCGGGCAGCGCCAGCACGCGATCGACCATCTGCGACACGGTCTGGCTTTCGATCGGCAGTCCGGTCGCCGGCGAATAGGGCACGCCGACGCGCGCCCACAACAGCCGCATGTAGTCGTAGATTTCCGTCACCGTGCCGACGGTCGAGCGCGGGTTCTTCGAGGTGGTCTTCTGCTCGATGGAGATGGCCGGCGACAGCCCGTCGATCTGATCGACGTCGGGCTTCTGCATCATCTCCAGGAACTGGCGGGCATAGGCCGACAGCGACTCGACGTAGCGGCGCTGGCCCTCGGCATAGATGGTGTCGAAGGCGAGCGACGACTTGCCGGAGCCGGACAGGCCGGTCAGCACCACCAGCCGGTCGCGCGGAATCTCGACGTCGATGTTCTTGAGGTTGTGCTCGCGGGCGCCGCGGATGGTGATGGCGCGGGAGCTTGAGGCGATCTGGCGCTGGTTCGCCTTCAGGACTTCATCCATGCTGCATTTCCGGCGGACCGTGGCCCCTGCGCCGGTACGGCGGCGGCGGTCGCGGTCAAAGGCAATGGCCGCCGGGGCGGCCATGCGGACTAGAACATACTAGGAACGGTGAGCCGTTGCCAGCCCTGGACCGGGTTCGCGCCCCAAGATTTCCGTCAAGATATATTGCGGCATCGGCGAAGTGCCAGAGCGGCCGCGCAAAGGCCGGTGGGAAACGGCCGAGACGTGACGAACGGGCACAAAAAAGCCGGCGTGACGCCGGCTTTTTCAGGTTCCGACAGGAGCCGGGATCAGTACCCCGGCGCCGGTGCCACGGGTCCACCCCAGTTGAAGTGGTAGTTGACGCCGGCCTTGACCGAATTGAGCGAGATCCGGTCGCTCGGGCCGGTGAACGGGCCGATGGTGTAAGTCTGGCCGTCGAGATCGGCATAGAGATACTCGACCTTGGCCGACCAGTTCGGCGCGAACATGTATTCGAGGCCGGCACCGACCGTCCAGCCGCTGTGGGTGCGGCTGGCCGAGCCGACCACCACGCCGTCGTCGGCGGAAATCTTGTTGTTGGCCCAGGCATAGCCGCCCGTCGCGTAAAGCAGAATCTCGGGCGAGGCAGCGATGCCGATGCGGCCGCGCACGGTGCCGAAGGCGTTGATCTGGGACTTGGCCCAATCGACGCCCGGCACGCCGTCCGAGGCGCTGATGTCGCCGCCCGCGACATCGGCTTCCAGGCCGAACACGATGTTGCCGTTCTGCCAGTTGTAGCCGAGCGTGCCGCCGCCGAAGCCGCCGGTCAGGTCGAGGCTGCCCGAGCTTCCGCTGGCCCAGCCATAGCCGCCGAAACCGCCAAGATAGAGGCCGGACCAGGTCGTCGGCGCGATGTAAGGCACCGGCGGCGCCTTGGTATAAGGCCGTGCAGCAAGGTCGGCTGCGCTCGCAGGCGCCATCATCGCCAGCACGGCGAGAGCGGCGGTTCCCAGCAAGAGCTTCTTCATCGATCGTCTCCACCTGTCCGGTGCCACGTCTCCAACCCATTCGCGGGTCGGAACCTTGTCCCCAGGCGAATACCGCCGTGGCACCGTCGCCCGCTCACTATAGCCGTTTTCCCCGGCGGTGCCGTCACCGAACTGCAACACCCGGACGCGAACTGCGTCCGTTGCAAGCCGTTCTAACCTCCGGTTTTTCCGAAGTTTCGGCGGGGCGGGCGGGCCGGCCCCGGTCTTCGGCGGTCACGCCGTGACCGTCTGCCGCCCCGCATCGGCCAAGGGCCTTTTCACGCGAACGAAAAGAGAACATACTGCCTGAGCCGTGGATAAGGCGGTGGAGCGTTCGCCGCGGCGGCGCCCGCAGTATATAGCGGGAGCGAGCCGGCGGCGGCTTTAATTGGGTTATCGGGTGTCGAGGAGCGGAGAGAGCCAATGGCGGGAAGCGTGAACAAGGTGATTTTGATCGGCAATCTCGGCGCGGACCCGGAGATTCGCCGCACCCAGGACGGGCGCCCGATCGCCAACCTGCGCGTCGCCACCTCGGAGAGCTGGCGCGACAAGGCGACCGGCGAGCGCAAGGAAAAGACCGAGTGGCACCGCGTCGTGATCTTCAACGAGGGGCTGTGCCGCGTCGCCGAGCAGTACCTGCGCAAGGGCGCCAAGGTCTACATCGAGGGCCAGTTGCAGACCCGCAAATGGACCGACCAGAGCGGCGTCGAAAAGTATTCGACCGAGGTGGTGCTGCAAGGCTTCAACTCCACCCTGACCATGCTCGACGGCCGCGGTGGCGGTGGTGGCGGCGGGTTCGGTGACGAGCCGGGCGGCGATTTCGGCGGCGGAGGCGGAGGCGGTGGCGGTGGCCGCCGCGTCTCGTCCGGCGGGGGCGGCGGTGGCGGCGGCGGCGGCGGTGGCCGCGACATGGACGACGAAATCCCGTTCTGAGTACCGGCGACGACGACGCCGGTGGCCATGCCGCCCGAGCGCGCCGAGAGGGTGACGATCCGGCGCGAGCGGGCCGGCGACGTCGACGCCATCGGCGAGGTGGTTATCCGTGCCTTCGGCCGTCAGGACGAGGCGCGGCTGGTCGCGCGCCTGCGGCGCGACGGCGATGCGGCGATCTCGCTTGTCGCCGTGGCGGGCGGGGCGGTGATCGGCCACGTCCTGCTGTCGCCGATGGCGGCGCCCTTCCGTGCCGTCGGCCTCGCGCCGCTGTCGGTCCTGCCTGACCGTCAACGGCAAGGCGTCGGCGCTGCGTTGACACATGCGGCGATCGCCGAGGCGCGGCGGGACGGCCGGGATGCGATGTTCGTGCTCGGCGATCCGGCCTATTACGGCCGCTTCGGTTTCCGCGCCGATCTCGCCGCGGGCTTTGCCTCGCCTTATGCGGGGCCGCATTTCATGGTGCTGCCGCTCGCGGAGGCGCTGCCCGCGACGACGGGAGCGGTCGATTACGCTCCTGCCTTTAGCGCTCTCGTCTGAGCCCGCGGAAAACGTCAAGCCCGCGAGGTTCCCGCCGGGCCTTCAAGGCGGGCCGTGGTCGCCACCTAAGTATTTGGAGAAACGAAGGGAAAAACCCCTGATCGGGCGGTGCCGGGGGTGGTTTGGCGGGCTCCGACGCGCTATATAAAGCCCACCTCGAATCATCCGGACATCACCGTTGACCGATCCCGACAAGCCGTCCTCCGGAGAGCCGCCGGCGCCTTCGGATATCCGTCCCGTGTTCATCTCCGACGAGATGAAGCGCTCCTACCTCGACTACGCCATGAGCGTGATCGTGGCGCGCGCGCTGCCGGACGTCCGCGACGGCCTCAAACCCGTGCATCGGCGCATCCTCTACGCGATGCACGAGAACGGTTTTGAGTGGAACAAGCCCTACCGCAAATCGGCCCGCACCGTCGGCGACGTCATCGGTAAGTACCATCCGCACGGCGACCAGTCGGTCTACGACGCGCTGGTGCGCATGGCGCAGAACTTTTCCATGCGCGTGCCGCTGATCGACGGCCAGGGCAATTTTGGCTCGGTCGATGGCGATATGGCGGCGGCCATGCGCTACACCGAATCGCGCCTGACCAAGATCGCCGACCATCTGGTCGACGATCTCGACAAGGACACCGTCGATTTCCACCC
>JBDHSY010000135.1:0-7465 GCA_039808405.1 Xanthobacteraceae bacterium | reverse complement strand
CGGGGGCCGCCGCGCCGATCAGCGATCGGCATCGTCTCGGCGCCGCCCATCCCCCGCATGTGGTGATCGGCTTGGCCGCCGGAGCGCCCGCCGTCTTCGAAAACGGCGCCTGGTCCCGAACCGAGCCCAATGTCGCCGTTTTCGACGATGAGTTCGTGGCGCAGAACGTGTGCTCGGGCATTGAGGTTATTCCCGGCAATCGCCAGAACCTGCATGAGTTGATCGTCGGGAGCCAGGGTGTCGCGCTGAACGCCGCCGTGCAAACGCATGTCGATCGGATCGAGCAGCACAACCGTGATCTCCGCGCCAAGGCCGATGCGATTCCCGCCGCGCGGCGCGGCGGGCTCGACGCCGAGGCATTCTGCGCGCTGCAACCGATCCCCGACCTCGACCGGGAATTGGCCGACGCAGAAAAGCGCCTGGCCGCAGCGCGGTCGTCGGAGGTGGTCGCGACGGCAGCGATATTCCCAGCGCTCTCCCTGCCAGCCTTCGACCTCGACGCCTTGGACGGGCTTCTCGGCCGAGATTTGCCGGGTCTGGAAGAGGCGGCGGCCGAGCGGGTGCAGGCCCATATCGCGCTGCTTGCCCGTGGCGGTGAGCGCTGGATTGGCGAAGGGCTGACGCACGCCGACCATGCCGCGGCGGCAGGCCCGGCCATCTGTCCGTTCTGCGCCCAGGATCTCGCCGGCTCTTCCGTGATCGGGCACTACCGCGCCTATTTCGGTGACGCCTACAACGACTTGAAGCGCGACATCGCCAACGCGATCCAAGCCCTCACGATCACCCATGCCGGCGACGTGCCGGCCGCCTTCGAGCGCACCGTGCGCGAAGCGATCGAGCGCCGCGAATTTTGGCAGGCTTTCACGGAAGTCCCCGCCATCCAGATCGACACCGCGGAAATTGCGCGCGCCTGGAGAGCCGCCCGCGACGGCATCATGGAGCGTTTGAAAGCCAAGCAGGCCGCCCCGCTGGAGCCCTTGGCGCTAGGCGACGACGTGCGCGCCGCCGTCGCGACCTATGAGGAACAGCGGGTGGGCCTTGATCGGGTTGCTGCGGTCTTGGTGCAGGCGAATGAGGCTCTGGCACTCGTCAAGGAAGAAGCGCGCGCGGCCAACGTCGCCGCGCTTGCCGCCGATCTGACGCGGCTTCGCGCTGTCGAGGCCCGACATCAGCCGGACATGGCCGCGCTCTGCACCGCCTATGTTGACGAGCGCGATGAGAAGGGCCGGACCGAGACCGCGCGGGACCAGGCCCGCGAGGCGCTGAACCAATATCGTCAGAACGTCTTCCCGGCCTACCAAGACGCGGTGAACGACTATCTGCGTCGTTTCAACGCCGGCTTTCGCTTGGGCAACGTCGCCCCCGTGAACAATCGCGGCGGATCGGCCGCCAACTACAATGTGCTCATCAACAATATCGCCGTGGGGCTCAACGCTGCCGAGGGACCGTGTTTCCGGACCGCGCTGAGTGCTGGCGACCGCAACACCTTGGCGCTCGCCTTCTTTTTCGCCACGCTCGAACGTGACCAGGCGCTCGCGCAGAAGATTGTCGTGATCGACGATCCTATGAGCAGCCTTGATGAGCACCGCACCCTGCACACCGTGCAAGAGATTCACCGTCTCGCGGGCGCCGTGGGGCAGGTAATCGTCCTCTCGCACTCGAAGCCGTTCATCCTCAATGTCTGGGAAAAGTGCGGCGCGCTCCCGCGCGCCTCGCTCCAGGTTGTGCGCGCGCAGCAGGGCTCGACGCTGGTGGCCTGGGACGTCACCGGCGACATGATTACGCTGCACGACAAGAGACACGCCGATGCGCTCGCCTATCTCCAAGCGGCGGACCCGGCCGTCGAGCGCAAGATCGCGGAGTCGCTTCGCCCGATGCTCGAAACCTTTGTCCGCGTCGCCTTCCCCGCGCAGTTCAGGCCCGGCGGTAAGCTCGGTCAGTTCGCAGATATTTGCCGTCAACGGCTCGGAACGGCCGACGAGATACTGGGGCCAAACGACACCGCCGAGCTACGGGCGCTTCTCGACTTCGGCAACCGCTATCACCACGATGAGAACCCGGCTTACCAAACCGAGGCGATTAACGATCGCGAGCTGGCCGACTTCACGAGGCGAACGCTCGCCTTCGCTTCACGTCCTCGGCAGTGATGATCGCCCGGCCAAGCGGGGGACCGGCTAACGCCCGCTGATGCTCTTGGCCCGCGTGAGGCATGGCGCCGTCGATGCCATGTTCCGCCCCGATATTTGCCGACCACCCCGCACAGCCTCGTAATGGCATGATCTGATCGGAGGACGCCTCCGTCTCGATCATCTTGGCGCAACGGCGTCGCACGGCTTTTTTCCGCCGCCTCCGGCTTTGCATCGCGATCCAAAAAAGCCGCCCGCCGCCGTCCTGCACTTCGTTCCGGCCGCCCACGGTGCGCAGCCGCTCGCCACCGATCCGTCGATCGCCATCGAGGCCGCGATGGGCGTGGCTCGAGCAAATGGAGATTACCACATGGCTACGATCGGCACCTTCACCGCCAATGACAAGGGCGAGTTCAACGGCGTCATCAAGACGCTCACCCTCAACACCAAGGCCGTCTTCCGCCCGATTGAGAGGAATGGCGACAAGTCTCCCGACTTCCGCGTCACCGTCGGCAACCTCGACATTGGGGCCGCCTGGAAGAAGACCAGCCGCGAGGATCGCGCCTACTTCTCGGTCAAGCTCGACGATCCGACCTTCCCGGCACCGATCTACGCCACCCTCTCAGAGACCGATACCGCCGGCGAGTACGCGCTGATCTGGTCTCGCTGATCCGCCGCAGCGCCCCGCTCCACGGAGCGGGGCGCCTCTTGTCGGGAAAGGTTGGCTAGCCGGGCAGCGAATCGAACAGCGGAAGCGGCATCGGTGCGCGCTCCGGCAGCGCGCCGGCATCGTAGGGCGCAATCGCCACCCATTCGAGAGCCCAGTCCAGCGTCAGCTTGCCGGGGCCGATGCGCGAGAAACCGGCACCGTCCACCACGACTCGGAAATCGAAGCGATCCTCCTCGGCTTCGAGGCGACCTTCGATCAGCGAACCGTCGCTTGCCGCCAGCAGGAAACGCTCCTCAACCGCGTCATAGGGCACGCGTAGCGTCTTGGTGATGTCGCCCGCGACCGCGATGCGCCGGCCGGGCTGTCCCGTGATCGTGATGCTCATACCGACTCCTTGCCGCCGGTTTGGATCAAAACAGGAACAAATGGCAAGGGCTGTTTGCTGGCGCCGCAGAGCGGCGCGGTGCTTGGGGCTCTGCCCCCGGCGCACTGCAAGCGGCTTCCGCCCAGCTTCCCTCGCTTCGCTCAGTGCAGCCGGTTCCCCGCGAAGCCGCCTTCCGTTTGCACCCCCGGTCTCGCCGACGGGCAGGGTTTCAGCGCGGCGCTCCGCTGCGCGGAAACCCAAGCTCAAGGAGTTCAGCCATGTATCATCAACTTGCCACGCGGTTTGGCCGGAACGCCCATCAGATCAGCGGTCGGGAGCCGCTCGACAACGAGGCGCTTTATCGGCACGTCCCGTCCATCTTCGCCCGTGAGGCGCACGACAGCCGTTCGGAGCGGTATGTTTATGTGCCCACTATCGACATTGTGGAGGGACTGCGCCGTGAAGGATGGTTCCCCTTCTTCGCTGTCCAGTCGGTGCCGCGTGATGGAAGCCGCCACGGCCACGCCAAGCATATGCTGCGCCTGCGCCGGGACGAGGGCATCGGCAAGGCCGAGGCCGCCGAAGTCATCATCGTGAACAGCCATGACGGGACCAGCGCCTATCAGATGTTCGCCGGGATGCTGCGGTTCGTTTGCACCAACAGCATGATCGCGGGCGAGCGGTTCGAGGAGGTCCGCGTTCCGCACAAGGGCAACATCGAGCACGACATTATCGAGGGCGTCTATGCCGTCGCCGAGGACTTCCCCCGGCTGATCGACGCCAGCGAGTCGATGAAGTCCATCCAGCTTTCCGAGGACGAGCGGCGGTTGCTCGGCGAGGTTAGCCTTGTCGCTCGCTACGGAGAGGATGAAAGCCCGCTGCGGCCCGAGCAGATCATCGAGCCGCGCCGGCGCGAGGATGTGGACCGCAGCTTGTGGACCACATTCAATGTCATTCAGGAGAATGTCATTCGGGGCGGATTGCAGGGCCGCAAGCGCAACGCCGAGGGCCGTATCCGCCGCGCACAGACTCGCGCGATCAACGGCATCGACCAGAATGTGACGCTGAACCGCGCGCTCTGGACGCTCGCCGAGGGAATGCAGCGCCTCAAGGCAGCCTAAGGTTCGCCGCCGCAGGGTCGAAGTTCCGGCCCTGCGGCTTCCGCGATTTCGCGCCGATCCGCTGCACCGGATCGGCGGCAGTCGCGCGCCCCATAGGTCCGCGCGACTGCAATAGCGCGCTCGCCGGGCTGGTGCCCGGCTCGCGCTGGGTAGTGGTAAAATCCCTGCCGCTGTCCTAAAAGGACAGCGGGCCGCTACGCGGCGGCCTGGGGTTGGTAGCCCCACGTTTAGCGGTTTGGTGTCGGCCGAAACGACGCCGCGAATCCTTGACCATGCGGTCGGGGAGCCTGCGACGTATGTCCAGGCGCTCCGGTGCTAAAGGTCGTAGGGCCGACTAAACGCGGTTTACCACTCCCCGATCACGGGTTCAGGAGCTGTTTGCGGGGGCGCACCGCAAACCAGCAGCTCCGTGAGTGATTGTCGAGCAATGCGGATTGCGCACCTAGTTATGCTGAGCAAGCGCATCGAAAATGCTTCGCCGAGGGTCTATTGGTTAACGCGGGCCAAGACGTGAGGGCATGATGGGCAACAACCATTTTCATGACCGAGCGCCTGATTCGCCGCAACTCACCGACTACGACGAAGGCCATTTGACCGCTTATCTTCGCCTGCTCGATGCTGACGCAGAAGGGACCGACTGGCGGGAGATTGCCGCCGCTATTTTCGGCATCGACGTGGGCGCGGAACCCCATCGCGCCAAGGCGATGCACGAGAGTCATCTTGCCCGCGCGCGGTGGATGACAGAGATTGGATATGCGCATCTGCTCGGCTGCAACCGGCCGCTAAACCGTTAAGATTGAACTCCAAATTGGAAGTATTCGCGCCGCCTTCGCCGCACGGTTGATCGCTATCTTTGCGCTATAATAGCCAGGACAACCGCAAGATGTTGCGCTCCTGACGCGCGCTAAGCGCGGTTGGGAGGATGCAATGCCGACGCCGCCAAGGCGTCGCCAGCGGCGCGCCGACGGACTGTCCGGCGCCCTCGGGCGCGCCGATTTCGCCGCTGAGTTTCTACGCCGAAACCGCACCTATCGCGCCGAACACAAGCAGATGCAGCAGCGCATCGCAAGCGGCGCCGTCGCGCAAAGTGCCGCCGAGATGGCCTTCGCGCGGCGATGGGGGTTGTCCTTTCGCTACGGCGCCGGATGACCTCTCAGAGCCGGTCCCCTGGCGCCCGGAACTGACCGCCGTCACGGTCATCCTCGACGCAGCGCCGGAAGGATTCGACAGCGCTTCGCCGGTCGATCCTCGCGCACTCGGCGGGCTGATCGCCGACCTAGCCGGCATCGACGGACGCCATGTCATCGTCGCCGACGCGGCGGGTGAGCATCGGCTGTGGCTGCGCGATCCGCAGCCCGGCCGGCCGCTCGCTGCCGTCATCCCGCTCGACAAGGATTTTGTCACCCGCATCGCCAGCTTGCTGCGCTTCCATCGCCGCCTGCTCGGCCGCGCCGCCGGGCCGCTGCCGCGCGGCTGGCCGCTGACCGCCTATCGGCTCGCCCGGCTCGACCTGATGCTCCGCGCGCTCGACCTGCGCGACGGCGGCGCGACCTATCGCGAGATCGCGGTGGCGCTCGGGCGCGACGAGGCGGCGCGGCTGTCCGCGAGCGATTGGAAGATGTCCGCCGCGCGGTCGTTCGTCGTCCGGCTGGTCCGCGACGGCATCGCCATGATGAACGGCGACTACCGCAAGCTGCTCCGCATTCGCTGATCCGCTCCCCGCTGCCACCCCGCGCGGGGGAGGGGGGCACATCCGTGCAGCCGCACATCTTCATACCCCACCCGGCCGCCTCCCTTCTGACAATTACGCCTCCTGCCGCCACCGCCCGCAGGAGCCGTCACTTGTCCGATACGCCCACCAACCTGCCGCCCCGCTTTTTGCGCACGCCGGAAGCCGCGCGCTTTCTCGGCCTCTCCGGCCGCACCCTTGAGAAGCACCGCTATTTTGGGACCGGGCCGGCCTACCGCCGCATCGGCGGCCGGGTGGTTTATTCGGTCGATGACCTGCGCGCCTGGGCCGACATCGGCATCAAGCATTCGACCTCCGATCCGGGACAGGACGACCTCATGCCGCGCGCGGACTCGGCCATCGCCCGGAGCCGGCGATGACCGTCCCCCCGTCCCCGATGCGTCATCGCCAGCCGTCCGACGACGGTATGACTCGCGTCGAGTTGACCTGGATCGAGAAGCGGATCGAGCACTGGATCAGGTTCGGGCGCGTCGCCGTTGACGAGATCGTCGACCGCCGCCGCCGCATCGTCCGCTTCCGTCCCGGCGCCATCTTCGCGTTCGTCCGCTGGGCCGCCAACGACTACGGCACGGTCAGCTCGCGCATCGACATCGTGCGCGCGGTCGGCGTGGGCGAGCCGTTCACGACGCTGCCGTTCGTGCGGCCCGGCGGCGACATCCTGCTCAAGATCGAGGGCTGGCCGAAGGTCAGCCAAGTGCTCGCCGCAATCGACGCGGCCGAGGCCGCGGGCGTCGATCCCTGCGATGCCGCGCCCGATCATTGGCGACACGTCGCCAACCGCATCGCCGCCGGACATCAGCCGCGCCCCTATACGCTGGAGCGTCATCGCGCCTGGCTCAAGCGCCGGGAGATCGAAGGATGACGCGCCGTGGATGGACCATCGCGACGGCTTCCGCCGCGTCGCTGTTCGCCGTGTCGTTCACCGCCGTCGCGGTATTCGACCCGCTGCCGCGCGTCATCTGGAACGCCAGCGCGAGCGCGCCGCTCGGCCTCTACCGCATCGAGCCCGACCGCGATCCCGCTATCGGCGCGCTGGTCGCCGTGACGCCGCCCGCGCCGCTGGCGCGGTGGCTGGCCGAGCGCGGCTATCTCGGCGAGCGCGTGCCGCTGTTGAAGCATGTCGCGGCTAAGGCCGGGCAGCGCGTGTGCCGGATCGGCGCCGTGGTGAGCGTCGATGCACGGCCCGTCGTCGTCGCCTTGGCGCGTGATGGACGAGGCCGGTCGCTGCCTGTCTGGCAGGGCTGCCGCACGCTGCGCGCCGGCGAGCTGCTGATGCTCAATCCCGATCACGCCGACAGCATGGACGGCCGCTATTTCGGGCCGCTGCCGGTTTCGACCGTGCTCGGCCGCGCCATGCCCGTGCTCACCCGCGACACCCCGAACGCGCCGCTCGCGTGGCGCTGAACCCGCTTGTCCCTGCCAACCCTAAGGAGA
>JBDHSY010000134.1:0-7466 GCA_039808405.1 Xanthobacteraceae bacterium | reverse complement strand
AAACGGGGAACCAGACGGATGCACGAGCCGCAGAACAGCTACCAGTACGAGGACCTGCTGGCATGCGCCCGCGGCGAGATGTTCGGCCCCGGCAACGCGCGTTTGCCGCTGCCGCCGATGCTGATGTTCGACCGCATCACCGAGATCAATGAGACCGGCGGCGAGTACGGCAAGGGGCTGATCCGCGCCGAGCTCGACGTCAAGCCGGACCTGTGGTTCTTCGGCTGCCATTTCAAGCGTGATCCCGTCATGCCGGGGTGCCTCGGGCTCGACGCGCTGTGGCAGATGGTCGGCTTCTTCCTCGGCTGGCTCGGCGGCGAGGGCCGCGGCCGCGCGCTCGGCCTCGGCGACCTGAAATTTTCCGGGCAGGTGCTGCCGCACGTCACCAAGGTCGTCTACACTATCGACATGAAGCGGATCATGCGCTCCAAGCTCGTCCTCGGCATCGGCGACGGCCTGCTTGCGGCCGACGGCGAGATCATCTATCGCGCCAAGGACCTCAAGGTCGGGCTGTTCCGGCAGGACGCCCCGCTTCAGGCGGCGGGCTAAGGCGTTTTCGAGCGAAGTGGAAACCGGTTCGCGTGAAGAAAACGCGTCAAACCAATCATCTGGAGCTTTGCTTTTGATTCCGTCGAAAGCAAAAAAGCTCCAGCGTCGAACGATCTTGCGGAAAAGTCTCGCACGGCCGGGGGCCTGCGGGCACAATTCCAAAAGGGCTTCCAAGGGGGCGCGGCACGGCGGCGGCCGGGCAAGCGGGGTTCACGAAACAGCGGAGCGGACATGAGGCGGGTTGTCGTCACCGGAATGGGCATTGTCTCATCCATCGGAAACAACACCCAGGAAGTGCTCGCGAGCCTCTACGAAGCGAGGCCGGGGATCAGCCGCGCCGAGAAATATGCCGAGCTGGGCTTCCGTTCGCAGGTGCACGGCGCCCCGACCCTCAACCCGGCCGAGGTGATCGACCGCCGCGCCATGCGCTTCCTCGCCGAGGGCGCGGCCTGGAACCACGTCGCCATGGAGCAGGCGATCCGCGACTCCGGGCTCGAGCCGAACGAGGTCTCCAACGAGCGCACCGGCATCATCATGGGCTCGGGCGGCCCCTCCGCCCGCACCATCGTCGAGGCCGCCGACATCACGCGGACCAAGGGGCCGAAGCGCGTCGGGCCGTTCGCGGTGCCCAAGGCGATGTCGTCGACCGCCTCCGCCACCCTTGCCACCTGGTTCAAGATCAAGGGCGTCAACTACTCGATCTCGTCGGCCTGCGCGACCTCCAACCACTGCATCGGCAACGCCTACGAGACCATCCAGTGGGGCAAGCAGGACATCGTGTTCGCCGGCGGCTGCGAGGAACTCGACTGGTCGCTGTCGGTGCTGTTCGACGCCATGGGCGCGATGTCGTCGAAGTACAACGACACGCCGGCCACCGCCTCGCGCGCCTACGACGTCAACCGCGACGGTTTCGTGATCGCCGGCGGTGCCGGTGTCGTGGTGCTGGAGGAGCTGGAGCACGCCAGGGCGCGCGGCGCGCGCATCTACGGCGAAGTGGTCGGCTACGGCGCCACCTCCGACGGCTACGACATGGTGGCGCCTTCGGGCGAGGGCGCCGAGCGCTGCATGCGCATGGCGATGGCGACGGTCAAGGGACCGGTCGATTACATCAACCCGCACGCCACCTCGACGCCGGCCGGCGACCCGCCGGAGATTGCGGCGATCCGAAAAGTGTTCGGCACCGGCGACAAGTGCCCGCCGATCGCGGCGACGAAATCGCTGACCGGACACTCGCTCGGCGCCACCGGCGTGCAGGAGGCGATCTATTCGCTGCTGATGATGAACAACGGCTTCATCTGCGAGAGCGCCAACATCCAGGAGCTGGACCCGGTGTTTTCCGACATGCCGATCGTGCGGCAGCGCATCGACGATGCCAAGGTGGGCACCGTGCTGTCCAACTCGTTCGGCTTCGGCGGCACCAACGCCACGCTGGTGTTCCGGCGCCTCGATGCGTGAGTTGTGATGATGCCTCTCGATTCTGGTTTGTCGTCATGGCCGGGCCTGTCCCGGCCATCCACGTCTTGAACTTGCTCCGCAGCAAAGGCGTGGATGCCCGCGACAGAGGCGTTCGGAAAAATGTCGTTCTTCGAACGGCTGTGCGCGGGCATGACGGATGGAAGGGCAGATTATGCAGCAACTCATGCACGGCAAGCGCGGGCTCGTCATGGGCGTCGCCAACGACCACTCGATCGCCTGGGGCATTGCCAGGGCGGTGGCGGCGCACGGCGCCGAACTCGCCTTCACCTATCAGGGCGAGGCGCTCGGCCGCCGCGTCAAGCCGCTCGCCGAATCGGTCGGCGCGAAGCTGGTGCTGCCGTGCGACGTCGAGGACGAGGCCAGCGTCGATGCCGCCTTCGCCGCGCTGAAGGAGGCATGGGGCCATCTCGACTTCGTGGTTCACGCCATCGCCTTCTCCGACCGGAGCGAATTGAAGGGCCGTTACGCCGACACCACGCGCGACAATTTTTCGCGCACCATGCTGATCTCGTGCTTCTCCTTCACCGAGATCGCCAGACGCGCGGCGGAGCTGATGCCCGAGCGCGGCGGCGCGATGCTGACGCTGACCTATGGCGGCTCGACCCGGGTGATGCCGAACTACAACGTGATGGGCGTCGCCAAGGCGGCGCTGGAAGCGAGCGTGCGCTACCTCGCCGCCGACTTCGGCCCGCGCGCCATCCGCGTCAACGCCATCTCGGCCGGACCGATCCGCACGCTGGCCGGCTCCGGCATCGCCGACGCGCGCGCGATGTTCGCGTTCCAGCAGCGCCACGCGCCGCTGCGCCGCACCGTCACCATCGACGAGGTCGGCGGCGCCGCGCTCTATTTGCTGTCCGATCTCGCAACCGGCGTCACCGGTGACATCCATTATGTCGATTCCGGCTACAACATCATCGCGATGCCGCAGCCCGACGAACTGAAGGGCGAGTAATCGTTTCAGCGCGCTCCGGACCTGCGGAGCAGGATCAGCCCGCCGCGATGGTCTCGGCGCGCTGGAACGCCGGACGCGCCGCGCAGGCGTCGAGATAACGGTCGAACGCCGGCCGCGACGGCACCATCTTGAACAGCCGCACCGCGTAGTTGAGCCCCGAGCCGATGACGATGTCGGCGGCGGAGAAGTCGTCGCCCAAAAGCCATGGCCCCGTGTCGAGCGCCTGTTCCAGCACGTCGAACACCTGTTGCGCGCTGCCCCAGGCGGCGGTGGACGGCGGCACCTCGAGCCTGGTGTAAAGCTGGATCAGCGCCGGCTCGATGCAGCTCGGCGCAAAAAACAGCCATTGCAGATACTTTGCGCGGCCCGGACCGCCGACCGGCGGCGCAAGCTTCGCGTCCGGCACGCGCTCGGCGACATAGGCGCAGATCGCGGCCGCCTCGGCGAGCGTCGCCGCGCCGTCCCGGAGCGCGGGCACCTTGCCCATCGGGTTGACGGCAAGGTAGTCCGGCGACTTCTGCGCGCCGGTGGAAATGTCGATCAGCACCCGCTCGTAAGGCGCCCCGGCTTCTTCCATCAGCCACAGCGTGGTGAACGAGCGCGAACGCGGCGACCAGTAGAGCTGCATCATGACCGAATTCTCCGGGGCGGTTGCGACGCGCCGATCGTAAATGGAAAAAGGGCGGCCCCGGGGCCGCCCTTTCGATGAGAGATGTGCAGGCGTTACTCGCCGGCGGCCTCGTGCGGCGCGGCGTCGCCGCGCTCGCTCTTGTCCGTCTTGGCCTTGGCTTCGAGGTCCTCGCCGGTGGTCTGATCGACCGCCCGCATCGACAGCCGGGTCTTGCCGCGGTCGTCGAAGCCGAGCAGCTTGACCTTGACCTTGTCGCCTTCCTTGACGACGTCGGAGGTCTTCTGCACCCGGCCCGCCGCCAGCTGGCTGATGTGCACGAGGCCGTCCTTGGCGCCGAAGAAGTTCACGAAGGCGCCGAACTCCATCACCTTGACCACGGTGCCGTCGTAGATCTGGCCGACCTCCGGGTCGGAGGCGATCGACTTGATCCACTTGATCGCCGCCTTGATCGCGTCGCCCGAGGCGGAGGCGACCTTGACGGTGCCGTCGTCCTCGATGTTGACCTTGGCGCCGGTCTTCTCGACGATCTCGCGGATCACCTTGCCGCCGGTGCCGATCACTTCGCGGATCTTGTCGGTCGGGATCGAGAACACCTCGATGCGCGGAGCGTGCTCGCCGAGCTCGGCGCGCGCCGTGTCGAGCGCCTTGGACATCTCGCCGAGGATGTGCATGCGCCCGTCCTTGGCCTGGCCGAGCGCCACCTTCATGATCTCCTCGGTGATGCCGGCGATCTTGATGTCCATCTGCAGCGAGGTGACGCCGCGCTCGGTGCCGGCCACCTTGAAGTCCATGTCGCCGAGATGATCCTCGTCGCCGAGGATGTCGGAGAGTACCGCGAAGCGCTCGCCCTCGAGGATCAGCCCCATGGCGATGCCGGCGGTCGGCCGCTTGAGCGGCACGCCGGCGTCCATCAGCGACAGCGAGGCGCCGCACACCGAAGCCATCGACGAGGAGCCGTTCGATTCGGTGATCTCGGACACCACGCGCAGGGTGTAGGGAAACTCGTGATGCGGCGGCAGCACCGGGTGGATCGCCCGCCAGGCGAGCTTGCCGTGGCCGATCTCGCGGCGGCCGGGCGAACCCATGCGGCCGGTCTCGCCGACCGAATAGGGCGGGAAGTTGTAGTGCAGCAGGAAGGTTTCCTTGTAGGTGCCCGACAAGGCGTCGATGTACTGCTCGTCCTCGCCGGTGCCGAGCGTGGTGACCACCAGCGCCTGGGTCTCGCCGCGGGTGAACAGCGCCGAGCCGTGGGCGCGCGGCAGCACGCCGACTTCGGCGACGATCGGGCGCACGGTCTTGACGTCGCGGCCGTCGATGCGGCGGCCGGTGTCGAGGATGTTCCAGCGCACGATCTTGGCTTCGAGCTCCTTGAACACTGCGGCGACGCGCAGCTTGTCGTAGGCGGGCTCGGCGCCCTCGGGGAAGAAGTGCGCCATCACCTTGGCCTTGGCGGCCGCGACCGCGTCCTGGCGCTCCTGCTTGATGGCGATGCCGTAGGCGGCGCGCAGGTCCTGCTCGACGATGCCGCGCATCTGGCTTTCGAGCGCGGCGTTGTCGAGGGTGGTGACCTCGCGCGGCTCCTTGGCGGCCTTCTCGGCGAGTTCGATGATCGCCTCGATCACCGGCTGGAAGTGGCGGTGGCCGAACATCACGGCGCCGAGCATCACCTCTTCCGACAGCTCCTTGGCCTCGGACTCGACCATCAGCACGGCGTCGGCGGTGCCGGCGACGACGAGGTCGAGCTGGGTCTCGGCCATCTCGTCGAGCGTCGGGTTGAGGATGAACTCGTCGTTGACGAAGGCGACGCGCGCCGCGCCGATCGGGCCCATGAACGGCGCGCCGGACAGCGTCAGCGCCGCCGACGCCGCCACCATGGCGACGATGTCGGGATCGTTCTCGAGATCGTGCGACAGCGTGGTGACGATGACCTGGGTGTCGCAGCGGTAGCCGGCGGCGAACAGCGGGCGGACCGGCCGGTCGATCAGGCGCGAGACCAGCGTTTCCTTCTCGGTCGGACGGCCCTCGCGCTTGAAATAGCCGCCGGGAATGCGGCCGGCGGCGTAGGTCTTTTCCTGGTAGTTGCAGGTCAGCGGCAGGAAGTCGATGCCTTCCTTCGGCGTCTTGGCCGACACCACGGTGGCGAGCACGATGGTCTGGCCGTAGGTGGCGACGACGGCGCCGTCGGCCTGGCGGGCGACCTTGCCGGTTTCAAGTTTGAGCGGACGGCCGCCCCAGTCGAGTTCGACGGTATGGGTCTTGAACATGTGGTTTGTCTTTCACGGGTTTGCCGGCAGGCCGGAAGCCATGAGCAAGACGGCGAGCCGCTGATCGACGGGGATAAAGCGCGATGTCAGCGGCCGGCGATCCTGCCATAGCTTTCGCCCCTTCCGGGGATGCGGGCACCATGCCCGCGGGCGTTCGGCGGCCGGATCGCCGCAAGACGCCGGTGCATCGCGGCCTTCACGCGCGATGCGGCAACGCGCGCCGAAGGCGCGCGGGTTCTCTCGCCGGGGGCATGGCTGCGAACGGATCAATCGGATATCGCAAGGGATCATGCCCGGACAAAACGTCAGCGGCGGATGTTGTGCTTTTCGAGCAGCGCCCGGTAGCGGGCCTCGTCCTTCTTGCGAACGTAGTCGAGAAGGGCGCGGCGGGTCGCCACCAGCTTGAGCAGGCCGCGGCGGGAATGATTGTCCTTGCCGTGGCTGCGGAAATGCTCGGTCAGATTGTTGATGCGCTCGGACAGGATCGCGACCTGCACCTCGGGCGAGCCGGTGTCGCCGGCCTTGGTGGCACTCGTCTTGATCAGCTCCGCCTTGCGCTCAGCGGTAATCGACATCGTCAAACGTCCTTGTTGCGGCCGGTGCTGGCAGTCAGCCCGGTCAGGTTGAACACGCGCTTGGGGATCAGTTCGCCATTGCCCAGTTCGGCGAGGGCCAGAAGCCGGCCGCCGACGGTGACATAGACTATGCCGCTGGAAGTGGGCGCATCCCGTCCGCGCAACAGAACGGCCTGGCCCCGATGGAGCCTTGCCGCGTCCGCCCGTGTGACGGCCAGTGCCGGGATGTCGTCCAGCGCGGTCTCAACGGGCAGCAGGATGTCGGCGAGACTGCCCTCGCCAGACGCGGCTCTATCGCACAAACTCTCCAGCCGATCCAGCGGAATCATGTCGGCCTCGCCGAACGGGCCGGTCTGGGTGCGGCGCAGCGCGCAGATATGGCCATAGCAGCCGAGGAGCCGGCCGAGGTCGCGCGCCACCGCCCGCACATAGGTGCCCTTGCCGCATTCGGCCTCGAACACCATGGTGTCGCTATCCGGTTGATCCGTCACGGATAACTGGAAAATCTCGACGCTGCGCGGCTTCAGTTCCACGACCTCGCCGTCGCGCGCCAGATCGTAGGCGCGCTCGCCCGCGATCTTGATCGCCGAATAGCGCGGCGGCACCTGCTCGATCACGCCCGTGAAGCGCGGCAGCAGCGCCTCGACCTGGACAAGCGTCGGGCGCGCCGCGCTGGTCGCCACCACCGCGCCCTCGCTGTCGTCGGTGTCGCGTTCCTCGCCGAAGCGCACGGTAAAGCGGTAGCGCTTGCGGCCGTCCATCACGAACGGCACCGTCTTGGTCGCCTCCCCCATGGCGATCGGCAGGCCGCCGGTGGCGAGCGGATCGAGGGTGCCGGCGTGGCCGGCGCGCTTGGCCTTGAACAGCCGCTTGACCACCGCGACGGCCTGCGTCGAGGTCATGCCGATCGGCTTGTCGAGCACGATCCAGCCGTGGATGTCGCGCTTGTCGCGCTTCGGCTTGCCTTGATGGTGGTTGCCTTGGTGCTTGCCCCGGCCGCGCTGATCCTGGCGCGGATC
>JBDHSY010000133.1:0-7486 GCA_039808405.1 Xanthobacteraceae bacterium | reverse complement strand
CGCGCCAGCCGCCACGACACCGACGGCCACGGCCCCGAACACCGCGACGCCGGACGCCACGACACCGGCCACCACGACACCGGCCACCACGACACCCGCCGCTGCCGCGCAGGATGCGGCCGCGCCGGTGCCCGTCGCTGAGGACACCGCGCCCGCCACGGTAGCGCCCGACACCGTCGCGCCCGCGAGCGTGCCGAGCGCCGATTCGACGCTGCCGCGCGACCTCTCGCCGCTCGGCATGTTCATGCAGGCCGACATCATCGTGAAGGCGGTGATGATCGGGCTGATCTTCGCTTCGGTGATGACGTGGTCGGTGTGGCTCGCCAAGACCATCGAGCTGTTCGCCGCGCGCCGCCGCGCCCGTCGCGATATCGCGCGGCTGGCCGAGGCCGGCGCGCTGGCCGATGCCGGCGTCACCTTCGCCGGCGTCAACAGCGACGTCGCCTTGCTGTGCCGCGCCGCCGCCGATGAAATCCGCCGTTCGCACGACGCGATGAACCCCGAGGGCGTCAAGGAGCGCGTCGCCTCGCACTTCAGCCGCATCGAAGCGGCCGCCGCGCGCCGCATGACGCGCGGCACCGGCATCCTCGCCACCATCGGCTCGACCGCGCCGTTCGTCGGCCTGTTCGGCACGGTGTGGGGCATCATGAACTCCTTCATCGGCATCTCGAAGGCGCAGACCACCAACCTCGCGGTGGTGGCGCCGGGCATCGCCGAGGCGCTGCTCGCCACCGCGCTCGGGCTGGTGGCGGCGATCCCCGCCGTCATCATCTTCAACATGTTCGCCCGCGCGACCGCCGGCTATCGCGGCCTGCTCGGCGACGGCGCGGCGGAACTGTTACGGATGGTGAGCCGCGACCTCGACCGCGCCGGCGGCCTGCGCCACCGCGCCGCGGCGGAGTGAACGGAGACACGGCGTGGGCGCGCATCTCCAGCAACCGACCGACGACGATCTCGCCCCGGTGCATGACATCAACGTCACGCCGTTCATCGACGTCATCCTGGTGCTGCTGATCATTTTCATGATCGCAGCCCCCCTGGCGACCGTCGATCTGCCGGTCGACCTGCCGGCCTCGACCGCCAAGCAGCAGCCGCGTCCCGAAAAGCCGATCTTCGTCAGCCTCAAGAGCGACGGCACGCTGGCCATCGGCGACACCCCGATCAGCCGCGCGGCGATCGGGCCGAGCCTCGATCAGGTCGCCGGCGGCGACCGCACCAAACGCATCTTCGTCCGCGCCGACAAGGTCATCCCCTACGGCGAGGTGATGAAGCTGATGAACGAATTGCGCGACACCGGCTATCTCAAGATCGCGCTGGTCGCGCTCGAGAAGGCGGGCTCGCCATGACGCCGTCGATCTCGTTCGGCATGAGCCGCACCGAGCTGATCCGCTGGGGCACCTGCTTCGTCGCGATCTTCGCGCTGCATTGCGCCGTCGCCGCCGCGATCATCATCAAGCCGAGCGAAGGCGACGTGCTCGACGATATCGACGCCATCGAGGTCGAGTTCACCACGGCATCGTTCGAGAACGCCCCGCCGCGCGACGTCGCGCCGGGCGAGGAGCAGATCCAGACCGAGCAGGCGCCGCCGCCGGCCGAGCAGGTGGTCGAGAAGAAGGAAGAGAAGCAGGAAGAGCAGGAGGTGATCCCGCCGACGCCGGCCCCCGAGCCGGAGGTCGCGCTGGCTGCCACGCCGCCGAAGCCCGAGGAAAAGCAGGAAGAGCCGAAGGAAGAAACGCCCAACGCCGCGCCGCCGCTGGTGTCCTCGTCGGTCACCACCGCGCCGACCGCGACCGCGGCCCGCACCGCCTCCGTCGTCAGCTGGAAGCGCAAGCTGGCGCTGCACCTGCAACGCAACAAGCGTTATCCCGCCTCGGCCCAGGCGCGGCGCGAGCACGGCACCGCGCGGGTGGCGTTCGTGGTCGATCGTCACGGCCACGTCATCGAGAGCCGCATCATCAAGGGCACCGGCTCCGAGGCGCTCGATCGGGAGACGCTGGCGCTGTTGCGGCGCGCCGAGCCGCTGCCCACGCCGCCGTCGGACGTGCCCGGAACGCAGTTCGCCTTTTCGGTGCCGTTCCGCTTCGACCTGCAATGAGCCTCGCACCGCTCGGGCGATGGCTCGCCGGGCGCCGTCAGCCATCGCATGACGCCCGCGCCCACGCCGCGGCGGTCGAACAGGCGCAGGCCGGCTTTCGCCCCCTCTCCGACGATGCCCTGCGCGCCCGCCTCGATGCCTTGCGCAACGCGGCCGCGGGCGGCGCGACATCGGCCGCGGCGACAATATCGGCCTTCGCGCTGTGCTGCGAAGCGGCGCGGCGCAGCCTGCGGCAATCGCCGTTCGCCGAGCAGATTTTGTGCGGGGTGCTGCTGCACCGGGGCCATGTCGTCGACATGAAGACCGGCGAGGGCAAGACGCTTGCGGCGACGCTGCCGGCCTGTCTCAACGCGCTGACGGGTCCCGTCCACGTCGTCACCGCCAACGACTACCTCGCCGCGCGCGACGCGGCCTGGATGGCCCCGCTCTATCGGCTGCTGGGCCTCAGCGTCGGCCACCTCGCCTCCGATCTCGACGACGAGGCGCGACGCCGCGCCTATGCCTGCGACATCACCTATGGCGCAGCGAGCGAGTTCGGCCTCGACTACCTGCGCGACAACATGGCCTACGCGGAGGCGGACCGGGTGCAGCGCGGCCACGCCTTCGCCATCGTCGACGAGGCCGACGCCGTGCTGATCGACGACGCCGGCACGCCGCTCACGCTCTACGGCGACACCGCCGACCAGTCCGGCTTCTATCGCACCATCGACGGCCTGGTGGCCTCGCTGTCGCCGTCCCATGTCGAGGTCGACGACAAGGCGCGCCGCGCCGTGCTGACCGAGGCCGGCATCGCCGCCTGCGAAACCCGGCTCATTGCCGCGGGCCTGTTGACGTCGGCGTCGCTGTTCGACGTCGGCAACGTCGCGCTGCTCAATCACCTCAACGAGGCGCTGCGCGCCCGCCTCGTGCTCAGACGCGACGTCGATTACGTCGTCCACGACGGCGAGGTGGTGATCGTCGACCGGCTGTCGGGGCGGCCGATGGCCGGGCGGCGCTATGCCGACGGCCTGCACCAGGCGCTCGAGGCGAAGGAGAGCGTTGCGATCCACAGCGAGAGCCGCACGCTCGCCAGCGTCACGTTCCAGAATTATTTTCGGCTCTACCGCAAGCTCGCCGGCATGACCGGCACCGCGCTCGCCGAGCGCGGCGAGCTGCAACAGGTCTACGGCTGCGACGTCGCCACCGTGCCGACCCACCTGCCGGTGATCCGGCACGACGAGCCCGACCGGCTGTTCGCCACCGGCGCCGACAAGCTCGCGGCGGTGTGCGACCTCGTTGCCGACGCGCACCGGCGCGGCCAGCCGGTGCTGATCGGCACGCCGTCGGTGGAAAAATCCGAAGCGCTCGCCGGCCTGTTGATAAAGCGGGGCTGGATCGAGCGGCGCTTTGCGCCGGATGCGCCGGCAGACGCCATCGGGCCGCCGGCGGACAAGACCTTTGCGGTGCTCAATGCGCGCCATCACGCCGCCGAAGCGGCGATCATCGCGCAGGCCGGCCTGCCCGGCCGTGTCACCGTCGTCACCGCGATGGCCGGGCGCGGCACCGACATCCGCCTCGGCGGCCGCGACGGCACGCTCGCTGCAGCCGCGCGCGAGGCCGGCGGGCTGTTGGTGATCGGCACCGAACGCCACCTCTGCCGGCGGCTCGACGATCAGTTGCGCGGGCGCGCCGGGCGGCAGGGCGACCCCGGCCGCTCGGTATTCTTCGTCGCGCTCGACGATCCGCTGCCGCGGCTGTTCGGCGCGGCCGACAGGAGAATCGCGCGCGGCGCTGCACCGGACGGGAGCCTGTCGGCGGCGTGGCTGCGCAAGGCCATCGAACGGGCGCAGCGGCTGAGCGAGGCGACCGCCTTCGAGGCACGCAAGACCCTGCTCGACTATGACGACATCGTTCACGCGCAGCGGATGGCCGTCTACGGCCGGCGCAACGACATCTTGCGCGGCGCCGACATCCGCAGGATCGCGCATCAGGCGCTCGCCGGCGCGATCGACGGACTGATCGACCGCTTCGTGCCGTCCGACGCGCCGGCCGATCTCGCCGGCCTCGACCAGGCGGTGCGCAGCGAACTGACGCTCGCGGTCCCCTTCGTGCCCGAGGAAGCCGATGGCGCGCGCGACATCCTGCGCGGCCGCATCGCGGCCTACGCCGAGCGCTGGCTCGCCGGCAAGTTCACCGCGTTCGGCGCGGCCACCATGGACACCGTGCTGCGCCGCCTGTTTCTATCGATCCTCGACCATCTGTGGGCGGAGCAGATCGAGCGCCTCGACCATCTCAAGCGCGTCGTTGGCGACCGGCGCCTGTCGCGTACCGCGCGCTTGCCGGAATTCAAGCTCGAAGCCTTCGCCGCGTTCAAGCTGATGATGACGAGGTTCGACCGCGACGCCAGCGCCTACATGATGCGGGTCGGCATCGAGCGGACCGCGCCGCAGCCGCCCGAGGCGGCCGCCGTAAGCGGCTGAATCGCCAGCCGTTCTCTCAACGTCCGATTTAATGGCCGCGATGCCACATCCTGTCCGCGATTCGCGGGCATGATCGGCGGATCGCTTCTCACCCCATTGGCATCAGGGTTTTCGGTTTTGCAGGAAATCAACGAATTCGTCCGCACCGGCGTCGTGCTCGGCAATCATCTCATCGCGTGGGCGCTGGCGTTCGCCGTGTTCATCGCCGTATTCATCCTCGCCGTGAAGGCGCGCCGGATCGTCACCGAGCGCCTGACCCGCAATCCCGCCGGGCGATCGCAGCAGTTGCTGCGGGTGATCGGCGCGCTGCTGCAAACCACGCGGCGCTTCTTCATTCTGGCCGTCGCGCTCGGGCTCGCCAGGCAATTCCTCGTGCTGCCGCCGCAGGCCGACCGGCTGGTGTCCGGCATCGTTCTGGTCGCCGTGCTGGCGCAGGTCGGCCTGTGGGGCGGCGCCCTCGCCTCGCTGTGGGTCGACAGCTATCTCGACGACCAGCGCCGCTACGATCCGGCCCGCACCAGCGCCGCGCAGATCATCCGCATCTCGGCGCTCTCCGTGGTGTGGTCGGCGGTGCTGCTGGTGGGCCTGAGCAATTTCGGCATCGACATCACCGGCCTCGTCGCCGGTCTCGGCGTCGGCGGCATCGCGGTCGCGTTCGCGCTGCAAAGCGTGCTGAAGGACCTGTTCGCCTCGCTCGCCATCATCCTCGACAAGCCGTTCGTGATCGGCGACTTCATCATCTTCGACGATCAGCTCGGAACGGTCGAGCGCATCGGGCTCAAGACCACGCGGGTGCGCTCGCTGTCCGGCGAGCAGATTTCGGTGTCGAACGACGCGCTGCTCAACACCCGGCTGCGCAACTTCCGGCGGATGGAGGAGCGGCGCGTGGTGTTCGATATCACCGCGCATTACGGCGCCCCGATCGCGACGCTGGAGCGGCTTCCCGCCTATATGAAAACCGTGATCGCCGACATCGACGGCACGCGCTTCGACCGCTCGCATCTGGCCGCGTTCACCGAACTCGGCCACCGCTTCGAGACGGTCTATTACGTGCTCAGTCCCGACTACAACGTCTACATGGACATTCACCAGCGCATCCTGCTTGCCGCCGCGAACTGGTTCGAGGACAACGAGTTGCAGTTCGCCCATCCGTCGCGCCGGCTGCTTATGGATCGCGACGACATCCGCGCGGCGCTGTCGGAGGTGTCCGACGGCGAGGCGCCGCGGCCGGCGGCGAAGATCGGCGAGCGCCGGACGGCACGCGCCTAAGGCAGCGGAAAAGCTCCAGGCGCGGCGATTCCCCTATCGCTCGACCCGCTCCAGCACCGCCATCAGCTCGGCGATCTTCTGGCGCTGGTCCGCCTTGTCGCCGGAGGCGATGGCGTGCTCGACGCAATGGGCCACGTGATCGCGCAGCACCTCCTCCTCGACGCGGCGCAGCGCGGCGCGCACCGCGAGAATCTGCGTCACCACGTCGATGCAGTAGCGGTCGTCCTCGACCATCCGCGACAGCCCGCGGACCTGCCCCTCGATCCGTTTCAGCCGCTTCAGGCACGATGTCTTGATGTCGGTTCGCATCCCGTCTATATACCCCCCTAGGGTATTAAGC
This sequence comes from Xanthobacteraceae bacterium, assembly GCA_039808405.1. Taxonomy (GTDB): domain Bacteria; phylum Pseudomonadota; class Alphaproteobacteria; order Rhizobiales; family Xanthobacteraceae; genus PRO6. The sequence goes on along the minus strand of JBDHSY010000133.1, from coordinate 1,323 downwards.
GCAAGCCGCGATGGAGATGACGATGACGGCGCAGCCGACCGGGCCCGGGAGCGAGGCCAGAGATTCATCCGAGGGCACATCACCGGGCACCTCGTCGTGCTGCGGCGCGGCCAAGGCGGACGCCGCGCCGAAAGCCGCTTCCTCCTGCTGCGGCGGGCACAACCACGACCATGCGCATACGCATTCACATGCCCATCCGCATTCCAGCGGCGATGCCGCCGGCGACGGCAAGGTCAAGGACCCGGTCTGCGGCATGAGCGTCGATCCGGCCGCCGGCAAGCCGAGTTTTTCCCACGAGGGCCACACCTATTACTTCTGCCGCGAGGGTTGCCGGACAAAGTTCATGGCCGATCCCGAGCGCTATCTCGGGCCGCCGCAGCCGCAGGAGAAAATGCCGGAAGGCACCGTCTACACCTGCCCGATGCACCCGGAGATTCGTCAGGTCGGCCCCGGAAGCTGCCCGATCTGCGGCATGGCGCTGGAGCCCGACCTCGTGTCGCTCGACGCTCCGCCCAATCCCGAACTGATCGACTTCACGCGGCGGTTCTGGATCGGCCTGGCGCTGACGCTGCCGGTGTTCGTGCTGGAGATGGGCAGCCATCTGGTCGGCGCCCACGGGCTGATCGACCCAAAGCTGTCGGCATGGATTCAGTTCGCGCTGGCGACGCCCGTGGTGCTGTGGGCCGGCCTGCCGTTCTTCGAGCGCGGCTGGCAATCGCTTGTGACGCGCAACCTCAACATGTTCACGCTGATCGCGATGGGCACCGGCGTCGCCTATCTCTACAGCGTCGTCGCCACCTTCGCGCCGCAGGTGTTTCCCGAGACGTTCCGCGGCCACGACGGCACCGTCGCGGTGTATTTCGAGGCGGCGGCGGTGATCACCGTGCTGGTGCTGCTCGGGCAACTTTTGGAACTGCGCGCGCGCGAGGCGACCTCCGGCGCCATCAAGGCGCTGCTCAACCTCGCGCCGAAGACCGCGCGGCGCATCGATGCGCAGGGCCACGAGCACGAGGTGCAGATCGACAGCCTGCACGCTGGCAACGCCATTCGCGTCCGCCCCGGCGAGAAGGTGCCGGTCGACGGCGTGAGCGTCGAGGGCCGTTCCTCGCTCGACGAATCGATGGTCACCGGCGAATCGATGCCGGTCACCAAGGAGGCCGGCGCCAAGGTGATCGCCGGCACGCTCAACGGCTCCGGCGGCTTCGTCATGCGCGCCGAGAAGGTCGGCCGCGACACGATGCTGTCGCAGATCGTGCAGATGGTGGCGCAGGCGCAGCGCTCGCGCGCGCCGATCCAGCGGCTCGCCGATCAGGTCTCCGGCTG
>JBDHSY010000132.1:0-7512 GCA_039808405.1 Xanthobacteraceae bacterium | reverse complement strand
ACAACTGGTACGTCCTCAACCTTGCCGACGTGGCCATTGTTGCCGGGGTAGCCGCGCTCCTGTATGACACTTTGCGCAGCCCCGGCGCCGCAAAAGCGCCCTGATCACCGTCAATATCGCCCCTGTCCCGGGCGGGGCGGCAACGAGTTCAGGATGACCGTGATGCACACCCTCAAGCCTCCCATGGCCGACAGTCCCGTTCGGTTTTATGGCCGGTTTCGCGGCAGCCGCGCGCGCCTGTCCTCGGCGATGCGGCTTGCGGTCGCGGCCGCCGGCATCGGCCTGGTCGCCGCGACCGGCGCCCAGACCCCGGCCCAGGCTCAGGACGACGACGACGAGATGACCTTCGAGCAGGGCATCATTCACAACATTATGACCGGCATCGGCGCCACCAACATGGAGAACCGCGGCATCAATTACCGCGAGCGCTCGCCGCTGGTGGTGCCGCCGAAGATCGATCTGCCGCCGCCGGAGAGCGGCCAGAGCGTCGCCAGCGCGCCGAACTGGCCGCAGGACGTCGACGAGGTCGAGCGCAAGCAGCGCCGCGCCGCCGAGCGAAAGGCCGGCAAGGCCTCGATCTTCGACAACGACCGTCCGCTGTCGCCCTCGGAGCTGAACGTCGGCCGCACCCGCACGACGCACGCCTCCGAGCCGTTGCAGCCAGGCGCGATGCGCAACCCGATGATGAGCCCCTCCGAACTCGGCTACAAAGGCACGCTGTTCTCGACGATGTTCGGCGGCGCGTCGGCCGAAACCAAGCCGTTCACCGGGGAGCCTACCCGCGAAACCCTGACGCAGCCGCCGCCGGGCTACCAGACGCCGTCGTCGGCCTATGCCTACGGGTCCGGGCCGATCGAAATCAACCGCACCTACACTGACATCATGTCGGGCAAGGAAGTCAAAAACTGACCCCGATCGCCCCGCCCGCCCGGCTCGCGCAGAGAGGCCGCCGCACGCCGCGCCGCGCCGGCCTCCTCGTGCTGGCGCTCGCCGCCGTGCTGGCTTACGTGGGCACCGCCCGCGCCGGCACCGCCCCGACCAGCTTCGCGCTCGACAACGGCCTGCAGGTCGTGGTCATCCCCGACCACCGCACGCCGGTGGTCACCCAGATGATCTGGTACAAGGTCGGCTCCGCCGACGAGACGCCGGGCCAGTCGGGGCTTGCGCATTTCCTCGAGCACCTGATGTTCAAGGGCACCGCGCGCCATCCCGAAGGCGAGTTCTCGAAGACCGTGTCGCGCATCGGCGGCAACGAGAACGCCTTCACCTCCTACGATTACACCGGCTACTTCCAGCGCGTGCCGCGCGACCAGCTCGCGACCGTCATGGGCTTCGAAGCCGACCGCATGACCGGACTGGTGCTCAAGGACGAGAACGTGCTGCCGGAGCGCGACGTCGTGCTCGAGGAATACAACATGCGGGTTGCCAACAACCCGGCGGCGCGGCTCGGCGAGCAGGTCGCGGCCGCGCTGTATCTCAACCATCCCTACGGCCGCCCGGTGATCGGCTGGCGCCACGAGATCGAGAAGCTCGACCGCGAGGCGGCGCTGGCCTTCTACCGGCGCTTCTACGCCCCCAACAACGCCACCCTGGTGATCGCCGGCGGCGTCGAGGCGGCCGAGGTGCGCGACCTTGCGCAAAAGACCTTTGGCGGGATCGCCGCTCAGCCGGCCATCCCCGCAAAGCGCATTCGCCCGCAGGAGCCGGAGCCGGCCGGACCGCGCACCGTCACCGTCGCCGACGACAAGGTCGGGCAGCCGAGCATGATGCGCCAGTATCTGGTGCCGGCGGGACCGACGGCGGCGAAGGCCGAGCGCGCCGCGCTCGACGTGCTGGCGCAGGCGCTCGGCGGCGGCAGCAACTCGCTGCTCTACCGGGCGCTGGTGGTCGATCAGGGCCTCGCGGTCAGCGCCTACGCCTGGTATCAGGGCACGGCGGTCGATCCCTCGCAGTTCGGCGTCTCGGCGACGCCGAAGCCCGGCGTCGATTTCCCCCGCCTCGAAGCGGCGCTCGACAAGGTGATCGCCGGCGTCGCCGACAACGGCATCGCGGCGAGCGACCTCGAGGATGCCAAGACCCAGCTCGTCGCCGAGACCATCTACGCGCAGGACAGCCAGGCCAAGCTGGCGCGCTGGTACGGCGCGGCGCTGACGGTCGGCCTGTCGATCGACGACGTGCGCCAGCTGCCCGACACCATTCGCGCCGTCACCGCCGAGGAGGTGCAAGCGGTTGCGCGCAAGTACCTGACCAAAATCCGCTCGGCGACCGGCTATCTGGTCAAGGACACCGCCGCCGTCCCCGCGGAGAAACGCTCGTGAGGCCCGTCCGTCCCCGCCTCGCCGGCCTCGCGCTCGCCTGCGCGATGGCGCTCGCCGCCGTCGTCGTCTCCGGCCACGCGCAGGCCATGACGAAAATCCAGCGCGTGGTGTCGCCCGGCGGGCTGGAGGCCTGGCTGGTGCAGGATGCCACGGTGCCGCTGGTGGCGATGGCGTTCGCCTTCCGGGGCGGCGCGACGCAGGATCCGGCGGACAAGCCGGGCGTGGCCAGCATGACCGCCAACCTGCTCGACGAGGGCGCCGGCGACCTCGATTCCAAGGCGTTCCACGCCCGCCTCGAGCGCAACGCCATCGAGATGAACTTTTCCGCGTCGCGCGACCGCCTTCAGGGCCAGCTCCGCATGCTCAACGAGCACCGCGACGAGGCGTTCGGCCTGTTGAAGCTCGCGGTGACGGCGCCGCGCTTCGACGCCGAGCCGGTCGAGCGCATCCGCGCCCAGATGCTGTCGGGGCTGCGCCGCGAGAGCACCGAGCCCAACGCGCTGGCCGGCCGCGCGTTCTGGGCCGCCGCCTTCCCCGACCACCCCTACGGGCGGCCGCCCGGCGGCACGCTGGAGAGCCTGCCCCAGGTGACGGTCGCCGACCTGTCCGGCTACGCCAGGCGCGTGCTGGCGCGCGACAACCTGACCATCGCCGTGGTCGGCGACATCGATGCCGGAACGCTCGGCCGCCTCATCGACGACACCTTCGGCAGCCTGCCGGCCAAGGCCGAACTGACGGCGGTCGCCGACGTCGCCGCCGTCGCACCGCCGAAACAGGTGAGCGTCCCCCTCGACGTGCCGCAAACGGTCATGCTGTTCGGCGGCCCGGGGCTGAAGCGCAACGACCCGGACTTCATGGCCGCCTATATCGCCAACCACATCCTCGGCGGCGGCTCGATGTCGTCGCGGCTCTACTACGAGGTGCGCGAGAAGAAGGGGCTGGCCTATTCGGTGTCGCAGTCGCTGATCTGGCTCGACCATACCGGCGTGTTCGCCGGCTCGACCGCGACCCGCGCCGACCGCGCCGCCGCGACGCTCGCCACGGTCGAGGCCGAAATCCGCCGCATGGCCGAGCAAGGCCCGACCGCGGAGGAACTGGACAAGGCCAAGTCCTACCTCAACGGCTCGCAGATGCTGGCGCTCGATACCTCGACCAAGCTCGCCGGCGCGCTGGTGCAGTACCAGCTCGACGGGCTCGGCATCGACTATCTGGAGAAGCGTCCCGGCATCATCAACGCGGTGACGCTCGAGGATACCCGCCGCGCCGCAAAACGGCTGTGGAGCCACGGCCTGATCACCATCACCGTCGGCCGGGCGCAGGCGGCGGCAACCGGACAACCCGCATCGCCGCCGGCACCGAAGCCGCACGCCGATTGACGGCACGCCGCGCCTCGTGATCTGTCTCGGCGATGCCGCCGACCGTACCCGCCATCGCCATCCCCGACGACGCGCTCACCATCTCCTTCGTGCGCGCCTCCGGCCCAGGCGGCCAGAACATCAACAAGCTCGCGACCGCCGCGCAGCTGCGCTGCGACACCCGGCGGCTCGACCTGCCCGACGACGTCGCGGCACGACTGCGCGGCCTCGCCGGCAGCCGCATGACCGGCGACGGCATCATCGTCATCCACGCCCAGCGCTTCCGCACCCAGGAGCGCAACCGGCAGGACGCGCTCGACCGGCTGACGGCGCTGTTGCAGCGCGCCACCGAGCGCTCGACGCCGCGGCGGCCAACCCGGCCGACCCGCGCCTCCAAGCTGCGCCGGCTCGAGGGCAAGAAGCGCCGCAGCACCATCAAGGCCGGGCGCGGCGGACGCGGCTTCGAGGACTGATAGCGGGCCGCCCGCGCCGCCGCCGATACGCTATGATGGTGTTTTCCGCACGAGTCGCCGCACCATGCCCGTTCGCCAGTTGCCCGAAACCGTCGTCAACCGCATCGCCGCCGGCGAGGTGGTCGAGCGCCCGGCCAGCGTCGTCAAGGAACTGGTGGAGAACGCCATCGACGCCGGCGCGCGCGCCATCGACGTGTTCACCGACGGCGGCGGGCGCCGCCGCATCACCGTCACCGACGACGGCCACGGCATGCGCCGCGACGACCTCGCGCTCGCGGTCGAGCGCCACGCCACCTCAAAACTCGACGACGAGGATCTGCTCGACATCCGCACCCTCGGCTTCCGCGGCGAGGCGCTGCCCTCGATCGGCGCGGTGGCGCGGCTCGCCATCACGACGCGCCACAAGGACGAGCCGCACGCCTGGACCATCGCGGTCGAGGGCGGCGCCAAGTCGCAGGTGGCGCCGGCGGCGCTGGCCGGCGGCACGCGCGTCGATATCCGCGACCTGTTCTATGCCACCCCGGCGCGGCTGAAGTTCCTCAAGACCGACCGCACCGAGGCCGACGCGGTGCGCGAGGCGGTGCGCCGGCTGGCGATGGCGCGGCCCGACATCGCCTTCACGCTCGCCGGCGAGGAGCGCGCGCCGGTGACATGGGCCGCGGCCCTGCCCGATGCGCATCCCAATAGCCTTGGCCGGCTGGCGCGGCTCGGCGATATTCTCGGCGCCGAGTTCCGCGCCGCCGCGCTCGCGGCCGGCGCCGAGCGCGAGGGCGTCAGCGTCGAGGGCTTTGCCGCCGCGCCGTCCTTCACCCGCGCCAACGCGCTGGGGCAGTACCTGTTCGTCAACGGCCGGCCGGTGCGCGACAAGCTGATCCTGGGCGCGGTGCGCGCGGCCTATGCCGACTACCTGCCGCGCGACCGCCATCCGGTGCTGGCGCTGTTCGTCACGCTCGACCCGCGCGAGGTCGATGCCAACGTGCATCCGGCCAAGACCGAGGTACGTTTCCGCAATGCCGGTCTGGTGCGCGCGCTGATCGTGCACGCGCTGAAGGAGGCGCTTGCCCGCGAGGGCCGCCGCAGCGCCGCCAATGTCTCGGGCGGTGCGGCCGCGCTCGCCGCGTTCCGCCCCGGCTTCGCGCCGCGCCCTGCCCCGCCTGCGTCGTGGGACTGGCGGCAATCGCCGGCGGCGCCCGCTGCTGCGCCGGGCGGATTTGCCGACAATACCCAAACCACCTTCGACGTCGGCGCGCCGAGCGCGGATGCGCGCGCCGACACCTTCCCCGTGGCCGCCGACCTCCTCGATCACCCGCTCGGCGCGGCGCGGGCGCAGTTGCACGACACCTACATCGTCACGCAGACCCGCGACGGCCTGATCGTGGTGGACCAGCACGCCGCGCACGAGCGTATCGTCTATGAGCGGCTGAAGGCGCAGATGGCCGACGGCGGCGTCGCCCGGCAGCTGCTGCTGATCCCGGCCATCGTCGAATGCGACGAGGCGACGGTCGAGAAGCTCGCGGCACGCGCCGACGACCTCGCCCGCTTCGGCGTCGTCATCGAGAGTTTCGGCCCTGGTGCTGTGGCGGTGCGCGAGACGCCGGCGCTGCTCGGGCGCATCGATGCGACCCGTCTCGTCCGCGACCTCGCCGAGCACATGGCGGAATGGGACGAGGCGCTGCCGCTGGAGCGGCGGCTGTTGCACGTCGCCGCCACCATGGCCTGCCACGGCTCGGTGCGCGCCGGCCGCCGCCTCAAGGCGGAGGAGATGAACGCGCTGCTGCGCGAAATGGAAGCCACGCCCAATTCCGGCCAGTGCAACCACGGCCGCCCGACCTATGTCGAATTGAAGCTCGACGACATCGAAAAGCTGTTCGGGCGCAGGTAGGCGGCGGCAAGGTGTCCCGGACGCGCCGCGGCATGAAATGCTGCGGTGCTGATCCGGGACCGCCGAAAAGCACATCGTCGGTCATGGTCCCCGGATCTGCGGCGCAACGTTTCACGTTGCGCCGCGTCCGGGACACGGCCGTCTACCGTTGCAGCCGCACGCCGAGCAGCATCACCGTCGACGCGGAATTGTTGGCGCTGATGTTGCTCTCCAGCCAGTCGCGGCGCACGCTCGCCTTGACGTGGACGGTGCGCGACATCCGGTAGACGACGTCGCCGCCGACCGAATAGGTGCGGTCGGAGCGGCCGGCGCCATCGTAGTCCACGGTGCCGTAGGCGAAGCGCAGCGTGCCGGTCAGCCAGCGGCGAAAATCGTGGTCGATCTGCACGCCGTAGCCGCGCGTCACGGCGCCGGACGAGCCGGGCAGCGTGGTCTCGTCCACCGACGAGGTGGCGGTGAGCCTGACCGTCGTCAGCGCGCTCGGGGTCCACACCAGCGAGCCGGAGGTCAACAGGCCCGCGATGCGCTCGAGCCGCGGGTCGTCGTAGCTGCGCATCAGGTAGCCGACGGCCGCCTCGCCGGTGATCAGCGGCGTCAGTTCGAAGGTCGAACCGAGCTTGACGTAACCGCCGCTGGAATCGCGCAGGTAGCCGTAGCGGTCGGCGCGGCGGTCGTGGCTGCGGGTATCGCCCTCGATCTCGACGAAGGGGCGGAAACCGGGCCGCAGCTCGTAGCTCGCCCGCCCGATGCCGCCGAGCTGGGTGACGTTGCGGTCGGCATTGCTCAGCACCGTGCCGTCGGTCAGCTTCGAGCGCTGATAGACGGTGCGGTCGACGGTGGCGCTGGCGGAGAGACGCAGGCGGTTGAAGTCCTGCTCGATGCCGGCGCTGGCGCCGTTGGCGAAGAACAGCGGGTACCTGGCGAGACCGGCCTCGATGTTCGGGCTGCCGGGGTTGTCGGTGCCGATCTGCGAGCGGCCCTCGCCGATAAAGCGGGTGTCGCGCGTCACATCGAAGCGCCCGGTCACGCGGCCGGTGAAACTCGGCCGGTCGAGCACGGCCGGACCGGGCGTGCCCGAGCCCGGCGGAAAGGTGGTGCCGTAGCCGGTGAACGAGCCGCGCAGGTCGGCGATCAGTTCGTGCCGCGACCAGTTCGAGGTGATCAGCAGTTCCGGCGCGATCAGGTAGAACGCCGAGCCGCGCTGCGGCGAAAAGCGGCCGGGATTGGTGTCGTAGCCGCCGCTCAGTTCCACCGCCGTCTTGGCGAGGAAGCTGCCGACATAGAGCCCGGTCGCCCCGAACGGCTCCGGATCGGGCTTGAGCGGACGGCGCGCTGGCTGGCCGTCGGCGATGCCGGCGACCGAGGCCGAGATCCGCGGGCATGGGCCGCGTTGCCGCGGCGCGACGGGGGACGATGCCGGCGTCGCCGTGCCGGGCAGCGGCCTGGCGGCCTTGCGCGGACGGTTGAGCGAATCGAAGCCGCCG
>JBDHSY010000131.1:0-7529 GCA_039808405.1 Xanthobacteraceae bacterium | reverse complement strand
GTTCGGCCAGGTGCTGAAGTCGATCCGCGAGAACGAGCCGCGCGCCATCTCGCTGGGCTACAAGGCCGACCAGTACAAGCTGCTGGCCTATATCCTGTCCGGCACGCTGGCGGGGCTGGCCGGCGGCATGAAGGTGTTCGTGGCGCAGAATGCTTCGCTGACCGACGTGCACTGGATGATGTCGGGCGAGGTGGTGCTGATGACCCTGATCGGCGGCCTCGGCACGATTTTCGGCCCCGTCGTCGGCGCCTTCATCGTCATCGCCATGCAGCAGTATCTCGCCGGCTTCGGCCAGTGGGTCACCGTGATCCAGGGCGTCATCTTCGTCGTCTGCGTGCTCGCCTTCCGGCGCGGCATCGTCGGCGAGTTCGCGCACTACTTCAAGCGCTCGCTCTGACCGGACGCCGCGCGGCGGCGATACCGGACGCCGGCGCTGCGCCGGCGGAAGGCACGCGCCGGTACGCTCACGCCCGGGCGTTCGAGAAAATGGTGGATGAGCGTGCGACAAGCCGCGCCACGGGTGGCCAAATAGGTCTATGACAGCCGCGTGACACCGCACACCACGTCGTCGGGGGCTGCCATGCTGCGCTGGTTCCGGGCCGTTCTGCCCAAAGAGGAACGCTTCTTCGAGTTGTTCGCCAGGCATGCCCGCACCGTGGTGCAGGGCGCCGAGGCCTTGCAGGGCGTGCTGCGCGGCGGCGACGAGACCTCGGTCTATTGCGAGCGCGTCAACCAGCTCGAGAGCGACGCCGACACCATCACCCGCGAGGTGCTGACCGCGGTGCGCCGCACCTTCATCACCCCGTTCGACCGCGTCGACATCAAAAACCTGATCACCGCCATGGACGACGCCATCGACCAGATGGAGCAGACCGCCAAGGCGGTGGTGCTGTTCGAGGTGCGCACCTTCGAGCCGCCGATGCGCGAGATCGGCTCGCTGCTGGTGGACTGCGCCAACCTGGTCGGCAAGGCGCTGCCGCTGCTCGCCAAGATCGGCGACAACGTGCCGACGCTGATGGCGATCTCCGAGGAGCTGACCAAGCTCGAGGGGCGCGTCGACGACCTGCACGACATCGGGCTCAAGGAACTGTACCTCAAGCATCGCCACGCCAACGCCATGGACTATATCGTCGGCGCCGAGATCTACGATCATCTTGAGAAAGTGGCCGACCGCTTCGACGACGTCGCCAACGAGATCAACTCCATCGTGATCGAGCAGGTCTGAAGGCGGCAGGGTAGTGGACGCATCGCTCGCCTTTCCGCTTCTGGTCGGTCTGGTCGCCGTCGCGCTGGCGTTCGACTTTCTCAACGGCCTGCACGACGCCGCCAATTCGATTGCCACCATCGTCTCGACCCGCGTGCTGCGCCCGCAATACGCCGTGCTGTGGGCGGCGTTCTTCAACTTCATCGCCTTCCTGGTGTTCGGCCTGCATGTCGCCGAGACCATGGGTGTCGGCCTCGTCGAGCCCGGCGTCATCGATCCGCATGTGATCTTCGCCGCACTGGTCGGCGCCATCGTGTGGAACGTGATCACCTGGGCGTTCGGCATCCCGTCGTCGAGTTCGCACGCGCTGATCGGCGGGCTGCTCGGCGCGGCGATCGCCAAGGGCGGCATCGGCGTCGCGGTGTGGGGCGGGCTGTCGCTGGCGTTGATGGCTATCGTAGTGTCGCCGCTGGTCGGCTTCCTGCTGGCGCTGGTGCTGGTCGCGATCGTCTCGTGGGCCTCGGCGCGCTCGACGCCGTTCGCGGTCGACCGCGCCTTCCGCACGTTGCAATTCGTGTCCGCCTCGCTCTATTCGCTCGGCCATGGCGGCAACGACGCGCAGAAGACCATGGGCATCATTGCCGTGCTGCTTTATTCGCAGGGCCACCTCGGCGCGGAGTTCTACGTGCCGTTCTGGGTGGTGCTGGCCTGCCAGGCGGCGATGGCGCTCGGCACCCTGATGGGCGGCTGGCGCATCGTGCGCACCATGGGCTTGCGCATCACCAAGCTGCATCCCTCGCAAGGGTTTTGCGCCGAGACCGCCGGCGCGGCGACGCTGTTCGCCGCGACCTGGCTCGGCGTGCCGGTGTCCACCACCCACACCATCACCGGCGCCATCATCGGCGTCGGCTCGGCGCGACGGCTGTCGGCGGTGCGCTGGAGCGTGGCGCGCTCCATCGTGGTGGCCTGGGTCATCACCATCCCGGCGGCGATGACGGTGGCCGCGCTCGCCTACTGGACGGTGAGCGTGATCGAGTGGTTTTGAGCATGATCCCGAAAAGTGGGAACCGGTTTTCGGACAAGATCATGCTCAAGTGAAAGGGATGACCGACGAGTGTGATTCAACGTGGTTGAACCAGACCCTAGGTCACCAGCTTGAGGCCGACGATGCCGGCGACGATCAGCCCGATGCTGAAAAGCCGCGCCAGCGTCGCCGGGTCGCCGAACAGCATGATGCCGAGGATCGCGGTGCCGACCGCGCCGATGCCGGTCCATACCGCGTAGGCGGTGCCGACCGGCAGCGTCTTGAGCGCCAGCCCGAGCAGCACGACGCTGACCGTCATCGCGATCAGCGTCAGCGCCGACGGCAGCAACCGGGTAAACCCTTCGGTGTATTTGAGGCCGATCGCCCAGCCGATTTCCATCAGGCCGGCGACGAACAGAATGGTCCACGCCATGGCGGGAACTCCCTTGGATAAGCAGGGTCGTCCCCGCGGATCGCTCGATCCGGCGCCGCCATAACCCGGCGCCGCATGCGAGGTCGTCCCCGCACGCTTGTCGCTATATGGGACCGGCCGGCGGGGTGGCAAGGGCCAGAAGAGAGGGCCGGGAAGGGCCTGAGACGTCAGCCCCTTGATCCTGCCGCGTTTCCCTGCGACATGCAGCGCAGTTCCAGGACAGCCTATGACCCACGCCGCCATTCTCCCGACCTCTCCCGCGCATCCGCTGCCGCTGGCCGCCGAGGTGGCGCGCCGGCGCACCTTTGCCATCATCTCCCACCCCGACGCCGGCAAGACCACGCTGACGGAAAAACTCCTGCTGTTCGGCGGCGCCATCAACCTCGCGGGCCAGGTCAAGGCCAAGGGCGAGCGGCGCAACACCCGCTCCGACTGGATGAAGATCGAGCGCGACCGCGGCATCTCGGTGGTCACCTCGGTGATGACCTTCGAGTTCGACGGGCTGGTGTTCAATCTGCTGGATACGCCGGGCCACGAGGACTTTTCCGAGGACACCTACCGCACGCTGACCGCGGTCGATTCCGCGGTGATGGTGATCGACGCCGCCAAGGGCATCGAGGCGCGCACGCGCAAGCTGTTCGAGGTGTGCCGGCTGCGCGACATTCCCATCGTCACCTTCATCAACAAGATGGACCGCGACGGCCGCGACCCGTTCGACCTGATGGACGAGATCGAGAAGACGCTGGCGCTCGACACGGCGCCGGCGACCTGGCCGGTCGGCCGCGGCCGCGACTTCCTCGGCACCTGCGACATTCTCGACGGCGGCATCCGCCTGATCGACAGCGAGACGAAGACCGGCGCGGCGGAGAATATCGACCTCGACGCGCTCGCCGCCCGCCATCCGTCGCTCGACGCGGCGGCGCTGCGCGAGGAACTGGCGCTGGTGCGCGAAGCCTGCCGGCCGTTCGACCTCGCCGCCTTCCGCGAGGGGCATCTGACGCCGGTGTTCTTCGGCTCGGCGCTGCGCAATTTCGGCGTCGGCGATCTGCTGGAGGGGCTCGGCCGCTTCGCTCCGCCGCCGCGCGCGCAGGCCGCGAGCACGCGCCGGGTCGAGGCCGACGAGCCGCGCATGACGGCTTTCGTCTTCAAGATCCAGGCCAACATGGACCCGAACCACCGCGACCGCATCGCGTTCGCGCGGCTGTGCTCGGGCAAGCTCACGCGCGGCATGAAGGCGACGCTGACGCGCACCGGCAAGCCGATGAGCCTCAGCGCGCCGCAGTTCTTCTTCGCGCAGGATCGCAGCGTCGCCGACGAGGCGTTCGCCGGCGATGTCGTCGGCATTCCCAACCACGGCACGCTGCGCATCGGCGATACGCTGACCGAGGGCGAGGATCTGGCCTTCGTCGGCGTGCCGAGTTTCGCTCCGGAAATTTTGCGCCGGGTGCGGCTGTCGGACGCGATGAAGGCCAAGAAGCTGAAAGAGGCGTTGCAGCAGATGTCGGAGGAGGGCGTGGTGCAGGTATTCCGCCCGCGCGACGGCTCGCCGGCGCTGGTCGGCGTCGTCGGCCAGTTGCAGCTCGACGTGCTGAAGGCGCGCCTTGCCGCCGAATACGGCCTGCCGGTCGAGTTCGAGCCGAGCGAGTTCTCGCTGGCGCGCTGGATTTCGGCCGACGACCGCAAGGTGTTCGATACGTTCGTCAACGCCAACGGCTCGAGCATCGCCGAGGACGTCGATGGCGATCTCGTCTATCTCGCAAAAAACCAGTTCTATCTCGACTATGCGGGCGAGCGCGCCGAGGGCATGCGCTTCGCCAACATCAAGGACGTGAAGAAGATGTGAGCGCCGGCGGCCTGTCTGTTCTGTCGTCATGCCCGGCTTCATGCCGGGCATCCACGACTTAAACGACAACTCAGTCAAAGGCGTGGATGGCCGGAACAAGTCCGGCCATGACGGATGACATGTTTCCGTCGAATAGCGAAACGCTATGGATGGAATTTGCGCGTGAGCCGCCGCTCCATATACGTCGCGGTTGCGTCGTAGCTGGCAAGCCGTGCGTCGAGCGCGTCGTCGGCGACGGCGTGAAAACCGTGGCGGCGCCAGAACCCGCCCGAGCCGTTGACGGCGACCAGCGACAGCGTCGGCAGCCGTTCGGCCTTGGCCAGCGCCATCAGCCGCATCACCGCCGCTGTCGCCGCGCCGCTGCCGCGCGTCTGCGGCATCAGCGCGATGTCGTGGAGGTAGTAGGTCGAAGGCCGCGCGGGCAGGGCGCCGAGCCGCATGTTGAGCGCCGGCGGATCGCCGGCCTGCCACGGATGGCTGAGGCAATAGGCGGCCGGGCCGCCAGCGCCGTCGAGCATCAGGCAGCCCGCGGGATAGAGCTTCAGCCGCTCGGCGAACACCGCCGCATCCTCCGGAAACGCCGGATGCACGCTGGCCGCGATCGCCGCGACCCGATCGAGATCGGCCGCCGTCATCGCCCGCCACTGGAAAAGGCGGTTCGGGCCTTTGGCAGGGCCGGGCTTTTCGGGCATAACGGGCAAAATCTCCTTTCGCGCAGTGCCGCGCCCGTTAGCACAAAGTCCCTGCTCATGACAAAGCCGCTTGCCTCCCGCATCGCTCTCGTCACCGGCGCCTCGCGCGGCATCGGCTACGCCACCGCCGTGGCGCTGGCGAAGGCGGGTGCGCACATCGTCGCCGTGGCGCGCACCGAGGGCGGGCTTGAGGAATTGGACGATGCGATCCGCGAGCAGGGCGGCAGCGCGACGCTGGTGCCGCTCGACGTCAGCGATCTCGACGGCATTGCGCGGCTCGGGGCGGCGCTCAACGAGCGCCACGGCAAGCTCGACGTTCTGGTGGGCAATGCCGGCATGCTCGGGCCGGCGTCGCCGCTCGGCCATGTCGATCCGCTGTCGTGGAAGACGGTGATGGACGTCAACGTCACCGCCAACTTCCAGCTCATCCGCTGCATGGAGCCGCTGTTGCGGCAATCGGATGCGCCGCGCGCGGTGTTCATCTCGTCGGGCGTGGCGAGTAGCGCGCGCGCCTATGTCGGCCCCTATGCCACCTCCAAGGCGGCGCTGGAGTGCCTGGTGCGGGTGTGGGCCAACGAGACCGCCAACACGTCGTTACGCGCCAATCTGATCAATCCCGGACCGATCCGCACGAAAATGCGCGCGGCGCTGATGCCGGGCGAGGACCCGATGACGCTCGACACGCCGGAGCAGGTGGCGGAAACCATTCTGCCGATGTGCCTGCCGGACTGGAGCGAAACGGGCCGGCTCTACGACTACCCGACGCGGCAACTGCTGGCGTTCCGGGCGCCGGCGCCGCTGTAGCTCACCCCTTGCGCCTGCCCTTGTGCGCGAACGGGTTCGCCTTCTCGCGCAGCGCGATGCGGATCGGCGTGCCGGGCAGGTCGAAATTCGTGCGCAGGCCGCCCGTGAGATAGCGCAGGTACGACTCCGGCACGGCATCGGCGCGGGTGCAAAACACCACGAAGCTCGGCGGGCGCGCCTTGGCCTGGGTGATGTAGTTCATCTTCAGCCGCGAGCCGGATTTCGCCGGCGGTGGATTGGCGGCGAGCGCCTGGCCGAACCAGCGGTTGAGCGCCGCGGTCGGCACCCGGCGATTCCACACCGCGTAAGCCTCGACGACCGCCGTCATCAGGCGGTCGAGCCCGTCGCCGCTCATGGCCGATACGGCGACGATCGGCGCGCCCCGGATCTGCGGCAGCAGCCGGTCGGCATCCTGACGCAGTTCGCCGATCAGGCCGGGGCGGCGCTCCACCAGGTCCCACTTGTTGACGGCCAGCACCACCGCGCGGCCCTCGCGGGCGGCGAGGTCGGCGATGCGCAGGTCCTGCTCCTCGAAACGCCGCTCGGCGTCCATCATCACCACCACGACCTCGGCGAAGCGGACCGCGCGCAGGGCGTCGGCGACGGAGAGTTTTTCCAGCTTGTCCTCGATCCGCGCGCGGCGGCGCAGGCCGGCCGTGTCGAAGATGCGGAAGGCGCGCCCGCCCCAGGTCACGTCCACCGCGATGGCGTCGCGCGTGGTGCCGGCCTCGGGGCTGGTCAACAGCCGCTCCTCGCCGATCATGCGGTTGATCAGCGTCGATTTGCCGGCGTTGGGGCGCCCGATCACCGCGACCCGGATCGCCCGGCCGCTGCGGGCGTCGTCGTCGCCGGCGCCCTCGCCAGCATCGTCGGCGTCCGCGTCGTCCTCCTCCTGCGGGATGAGGGCGCGGAGCGCGTCGTAAAGCTCGCTCATGCCCTCGCCATGCTCGGCCGAGATCGCCACCGGCTCGCCGAGCCCGAGCTCATAGGCTTCCATCGTCCCGGCCTCGCCGTGGCGGCCCTCGCTCTTGTTGGCGACCAGCACGACCGGCTTGCCGGCGCGGCGGGCGAGATCGGCGAAGGCGCGATCGGCCGGCGTCAGCCCGGCGCGGGCGTCGACCACGAACATCAAGGCATCGGCGCTGCCGAGCGCGCTTTCCGTCTGTGCCTGCATGCGGGCGGCCAGCGAGCCGGAAGCCCCCTCGTCGAGGACGGCGGTATCGATGGCGGTGAAGTGCAGGTCGCCGAGCC
Source organism: Xanthobacteraceae bacterium (assembly GCA_039808405.1). Taxonomy (GTDB): domain Bacteria; phylum Pseudomonadota; class Alphaproteobacteria; order Rhizobiales; family Xanthobacteraceae; genus PRO6. The sequence goes on along the minus strand of JBDHSY010000131.1, from coordinate 278 downwards.
GCGCCTCGCCCTCGCGGCGGTCGCGGGTGACGCCGGGCTGGTCGTCCACCAGCGCCAGCTTCTGGCCAACGAGGCGGTTGAACAGAGTCGATTTGCCGACGTTCGGCCGTCCGATGATGGCGATCGTGAAGGACATCGCTGGTCGGTGCCCTTATGGCAGGACGGCTGAAAGCGGAATCAGCGCGAGAAACCGCCGCTCGGCAGCGGTGCGGGGAAGGGCGCCTGTGTCTGTGCCGGCGGCGGCGGGGCCGTCGGCTGCTGCCGGGCGGCGGGCGGTG
>JBDHSY010000130.1:0-7565 GCA_039808405.1 Xanthobacteraceae bacterium | reverse complement strand
CGAACCAGGTGACGATGCCCTGCAACTTCACCCCGTTGACGAGGAAAATGGTCAGTGGCGTCTTGGTCTTGCGAACGTGATTGAGGAAAGTGTCCTGCAGGTTCTGTGCGCGGTCTGGAGCCATTTGTTGTTATCCCGCAATAGAATGGTTGTTGTTTTTCAAACATGAAAGCGGCCACCTCGCGGCAACCCGCCCGGATGCGCCGGCGTCACACGAGATCCCCCTCCGATCGACCGGCAGCAACAATATAGCGCTTTCGGGCGCATTGGACATGGGGGAGATGCGTAGGCCGTGCGTTACGAGGGCATCCAGCTCTACGAAAGCTGTGCAAAGCGGCGGAATTCCTCGCGCAGCCGCCGCGTGATCGGTCCCGGCCGCCCCTCGCCCAGCGTGTGGCCGTCGATACGTACAACCGGCATCACGGTCTGGCTGGACGACGTGACGAAGGCTTCCGGCGCGGCGTGCGCCTCGTCCGCCGTGAACGGGCGCTCCTCCAGCGTGATCTGAAGCCCGGCGAGAACGTCGGTGACCACGGCGCGGGTGATGCCGGCGAGGATGGTGCCGTCGGTGGATCGGGTCACGACGCGGCCATCGCCGGTGACGATCCAGGCGTTGGACGAGGCTCCCTCGGTGACAAAACCGTCGCGATCGACGAACCAGGCCTCATAGGCGCCCTGCTCGCGCGCCGCCTGTCGCGCCAGCACGTTCGGCAGCAGGCTGGTGGACTTGATATCGACGCGCGGCCAGCGGTTTTCCGGCACGGTGATGACGTCGATGCCGCGTGCCGCCTGCGCCTCGCGGCGCGCGATGGCGAGCGAGCGCGCCGTCATCACCACGCTCGGCGCGACCGGCGACAGCGGAAAGCCATGGTCGCGGCGCGCCACGCCACGGGTGACCTGCACGTAGACGAGGCCGTCGTGGACGCGGTTGCGGCGGATCACCTCGCGCATCACGGTCAAAAGCGCGGCAAGCGACATCGGCTGCCGGATGCGCAATTCGCCGAGCGAGCGTTGCAATCGCGCAAGGTGGCGCGAGGCATCGACCAGCCGGCCGCCGGCGACCTCGCACACCTCGTAAACCCCGTCGGCGAACTGGTAGCCGCGATCCTCGATGTGGACGGTGGCGTCGGCGTGCGGCAGGTAGCGGCCGTTGACGTAAGCGATGCGGGACATGGCTAAAGCGCAACTCCCCCGAATTGAAACGAACCATATACAGACGCAGCTTTCGCCGTCATGCCCGCGCTTGTCGCGGGCATCCACGTTTTTGCAGACGTTCGGCAGACCAGACGTGGATGGCCGGGACAAGCCCGGCCATGACGGACTGTGGGGATGCCGTCATGACGACATGTCCACACATGATTGCAGAACATCCTATCCGACCCCCAGTGCCTTGAGCTTGCGGTGCAGCGCGGAGCGCTCCATGCCGACGAACTCGGCGGTGCGCGAGATGTTGCCGGAGAAGCGGCTGATCTGGGCGATCAGATAGTCGCGCTCGAACACCTCGCGGGCCTCGCGCAGCGGCAGGCCCATGATGTGCTCGCCGTTGTGGCCGGTCGGCATCGCCGGCACCATCGAGCCGACGTCCTGCGGCAGCATGTCGGCGCTGACGATGGCCTCCGGATCGCCGCCGGCGAGGATCATCACCCGCTCGACGTTGTTGCGGAGCTGGCGGACGTTGCCGGGCCAGACGTGCGATTGCAGCACCGCCATGGCGTCGTCGCCGATGGTGCGCTTGGGCAGCCCCGTGGCCTGCGAAATTTGCTCCATGAAATACGCGATCAGGTCGGGGATGTCCTCGCGCCGCTCCGACAACGGCGGCACCCGGATCGGCACCACCGAGAGCCGGTGGTAGAGGTCCTCGCGAAAGCGTCCCTCGGCGATCTCGGCTTCCAGGTTGCGCGCGGTCGAGGACACGATGCGCACATCGACGTTGATGCGCGCGGCGCCGCCGGAGCGCTGAAAAGTCTGATCGACCAGCACGCGCAAAATCTTGTTCTGCGTCTCGCGCGGCATGTCGGCGATCTCGTCGATGAACAGCGTGCCGCCGTGGGCTTCCTCGAGCGCACCGGTCTTGCCCGGCTGATTGCCGGCCTCGCCCTCGATGCCGAACAGCTCCACCTCCATCCGTTCCGGCGTGATGGCGGCGGCGTTGATCACCACGAACGGCCCCTCGGCGCGGTTTGACAGTGCGTGCAGCGTGCGCGCGGCCAGTTCCTTGCCGCTGCCGGAGGCGCCGACGATCATGATGCGGCTGTTGGCCTTGGCGGCGCGCTCGATGGTCTGGCGCAACTGGTTCATGCACGGCGAGCGGCCGATCAACGTACCGGCCTGCGGGGCGCGCTGCTTCAGTTCGCGCACCTCGCGCTTTAAGCGCGAAGTCTCCAGCGCGCGGGTCGCGACCAGGATCAGGCGGTCGGCCTTGAACGGTTTTTCGATGAAATCGTAGGCGCCGCGCTTGATGGCGGCGACCGCCGTCTCGATGTTGCCGTGGCCGGAAATCATGACCACCGGCACGTCGGGATGGGCCTGCTTGATGCGGTCGAGCAGTTGCAGGCCGTCGAGGCGACTGCCCTGCAACCAGATGTCGAGGAAGATCAGGTTGGGCCGGCGCGCCGCCACCTCGGTCAGCGCGGTATCGGCGTCGCGCGCGGTGCGGGTGGAAAAACCTTCGTCTTCGAGAATGCCGGCCACGAGGTCGCGGATGTCGGCCTCGTCGTCGACAATCAGAATGTCATTTGCCATCTTTGATGCTCACCTCAAGCTCGCCGCCGTCGCTCGCGGCGTCCGTGGTCTTGTCGTCGGTTCTGGCGGCCTGCCCGGACACCGCAAAGCGCAGGCGCACCCAGGCCCCGCGCGCGCCTGGCCGCAGGTTCTCGGCATCGTTCAATTCGATGCGTCCGCCGTGGTCCTCGAGAACCCGCCCGACAATGGCGAGGCCGAGGCCGGTGCCCTTCTCGCGGGTCGTCATATAGGGCTCGAGCAGCCGCGAGCGGCTCGCGGTCGGCAGGCCGATGCCGTTGTCGATCACGTCGATGACGATATCGTCGGCCTCGCGCGCCACGATCACCTCGATGCGGCCGCGCCCGAGCGCCTCGACCGGCACCGCCTCGATCGCCTCGGTGGCGTTCTTGATGATGTTGGTCAGCGCCTGCGAGATCAGCCGGCGGTCGAATTTCGCGGGGATGCGCTCGTCCTTGATGTCGGCTTCGATATCGATATCGGGATGGCCGACCCGCATCAGAAACACCACCTGCCGCACCGTCTCCACGACGTCCTCGCCCTCGATCACCGGTTTCGGCATGCGGGCGAACTTCGAGAACTCGTCGACCATGCGGCGGATGTCGTCGACCTGGCGCACGATGGTATCGGTGCACTGGTCGAACACCGGGCGGTCGTCGGCGGCGATCCCCTTGCCGAACTTGCGGCGGATGCGCTCGGCCGAGAGCTGGATCGGCGTCAGCGGGTTCTTGATCTCGTGGGCGATGCGGCGGGCGACGTCCGCCCAGGCCGAGGTGCGCTGCGCCGACACCAGTTCGGTGATGTCGTCCAGCGTAATGATGCAGCCCTCGCGTCCTTGCGTGGTTTGCTCGGCGCTGATGCGGACGGAGAGGATGCGCTCGGCGCCGCCGCGGGTGATGGTGATCTGGCCCTGCACCAGGCGCTGCGTGCCGTCGTGGACGCTTTCCATCATGATGTCGAGCTCGGGCAACACGTCGGACAGCGGCTGGTCGAGCGCCTCCGATTCCGACCTGCCGATCTGCTTTTCGGCGGACCGGTTGAGGATTTCGATGCGCCCTGCCCCGTCGATGCCGATGATGCCGGCGCTGGCCGACGACAGCACCGCCTCGATGAAGCGGCGCCGGCTGTCGATGACGTCGCTCGCCGACACCAGTTCGTCGCGCTGGGTGCGCAATTCCTGCGTCATCTTGTTGAAGGTCTCGCCGAGCGTGGCGAGGTCGCCCTCGGAGCGGATCACCGGCACCTGCACGTCGAGGTCGCCGGTCGAGACCTTGTCGGCGGCGCCCATCAGGCGGCGGATCGGCGCCACCAGACCGTTGGCGAAGTTGAGCCCGAGCAGCACCGCCGACATCAGGACCGACAGCGCGATCACCGTGAACATCAGCGCGAACGCCACCTGAATGCCGAGGCGTCGCGCTTCCAGCTCGCTGTATTCGGCAACGCCGGCCTGGGTCTGCTGCACCTGCGCCACCACGCGCGGGTCGAGGAGGCGGGCGACGTACAGGAAGGTGTCCTGAAACGCGCGCAGGCGGATCACCGCGGCCACGTAGTCGGCCTCGAGGAAGACGGCGATCTGCGGCTCGTCCTCGCCGACGTTCTTCAGAAACTCCGGCGCCGGCGTGGTGAAGGCCTGACGGATGCCGGTGTCGGCGGTCTCAAGGACGTGGCGATCCTTGTCGATCAGCATGGCGCCCGGCAGGTTGCGCTGCTGGGCGCTGGCGGTCAGCAGGCTGCGGAAGGTGCCGCGATCCTGGTCGAACAGCGGACGGGCGCGGGCGATATCGTTGGCCATGCCGATGATGTCGCCGCGGATGAGCTGGGCATGCTCCTGAAGGTAGGCGTTGGCGACGATCAGCGATTTCTCGATGACGGCGCGGGTCGGGCCGGAAAACAGGCGGTCGAGGCCGCGGTCGAGGGTGACGTTGGCGACCATCGAGACCAGCACCGCCGGCAGCACCGCGACGACCGAGAACAGGCTGACGATCTGCACATGCAGCCGGGCCGCGGCGCGGCCGCGACGCCGGGCCTGCACCACCTTCCACACCTCGCGGCCGATGATCAGCACCAGCAGGAAGACGGTGGCGGCATTGATCATCAGGAAGGTGACGACGACCTGCCGGCTGGGCGCGATCGGCGTCAGCCCGGTCAGCACCACGAAGGTCAGGAAGGCGGAGAGCAGCGCCAGCGCGATGGCGAGCGGCGCCAGCAGCCGCCGCAGCCGCCAGCCGCCGCCCTCGGAGGGCGGTGAATCGAACGATGAGGCCGGCGAATCTGCGCTGGTCATGCCATTTTCACGGGTGGCAGGGTCTGGTGAAAGCCGGTGCGGATCGATTCGGACAGGGGTCCACTGATGCGCGCATGCAACAATGTTGCAAGATTGGGACATTTCCGCGGCGCATCAAAGCGGGCCGGTCAGGGGCGGCCGGCCATGCACCGGGATTTCGCCCTGCCCGACCACGGCTCTGAGCTTTTCCGCCTCTCGATGGGATCGGAAGCGGAAAAGCTCTAGCCGGTGCGAAACACCTGAATATCGAGGTCGCGGATTTTCTTGCGCAGCGTATTGCGGTTGAGGCCCAGCAGCTCGGCGGCCTTGATCTGGTTGCCGCGCGCCGAGGCGAGCGCGGCGGAGAGCAGCGGCCCCTCGATCTCGCGCAGCACCCGGTGATAGAGGCCGGGCGGGGGCGAATTGTTGCCAAAACCGGCGAAATAGGCGGCGAGATAGACCTCGACCGCGCCGGCCAGGCTGTCGACGCCGTGCGAGGCCGGCCCGCGCGAGGCGACCGGCGCCGGCGGCGCCAGCTCCGCCTCGATCACCGCGCCGGTGATCGTGTCCTGCGGGTAGAGCGCGGCCAGCCGGCGGATCAGGTTTTCCAGTTCGCGGATGTTGCCGGGCCAGCGGTGCCGCTTGAGACGCTCGAGCGCGGCGGCGTCGAGCGTCTTGGCCGGCATGCCCTCGGCCTCCGCCTGCGACAGGAAGTGGCGCACGAGGTCGGGAATGTCGTCGAGCCGCTCGCGCAGCGGCGGCAGCCGCAGCGGCACGACGTTGAGGCGGAAGAACAGGTCCTCGCGAAACAGCCCCTGCTGGATCAGAATGCGCAGGTCCTTGTTGCTGGCGGCAACGATCCGCACGTCGCTCCTGATCGGGGTGCGGCCGCCGACGGTGGTGTATTCGCCCTGCTGAAGCACACGCAGCAGCCGCGTCTGCGCTTCCATCGGCATGTCGCCGATCTCGTCGAGAAACAGCGTGCCGCCCTCGGCCTGCTCGAAGCGGTCCGAGGCGCGGGCATTGGCGCCGGTGAAGGCGCCCTTCTCGTGGCCGAACAGTTCGGACTCGATCAGGTCGCGCGGGATCGCCGCCATGTTGACGGCGACGAACGGCCCCCTGGCGCGCTTGCCGTAGTCGTGCAGCGCGCGCGCCACCAGTTCCTTGCCGGTGCCGGATTCGCCGGAGATCATCACCGTGAGGTCGGTCTGCATCAGCCGCGCCAGCACGCGATAGATGTCCTGCATCGCCGCCGAGCGCCCGACCAGCGCCAGCGCCTCCATCTCGGCGGTCTCGGCCGCGGCCGTCTGCTTCGGCGCCGCCAGCGCGCGGCCGACGATCGCGATCAGTTCCTTGAGGTCGAACGGTTTGGGCAGATATTCGTAGGCGCCGCGCTCGGACGCGCGGATCGCGGTCATAAAGGTGTTTTGCGCGCTCATCACCACGACCGGCAGGCTGGGGCGCAGTTTCTTGATGCGCGGCAGCAGATCGAAGGCGCTTTCGTCCGGCATCACCACGTCGGTGACGACAAGGTCGCCCTCGCCCTGGCTGACCCAGCGCCATAGCGTGGCGGCATTGCCGGTGAGGCGCACCTCGTAGCCGGCACGCGACAGCGCCTGGTTGAGCACGGTGCGGATCGCCGGGTCGTCGTCCGCGATCAGGATGCTGCCTGTGGGCATGGCTTGCCTCCTTCGCTGCCTGGGTCGCTCGCCGTCACCATCGGCATCAGCACGCGGAATACGGTGCGGCGCGGCTGGGATTCGCATTCGACGATGCCGCCGTGGTCGCCGACGATCTTCGCGACCAGCGCCAGCCCGAGCCCGCTGCCGGTGAGCTTTGTGGTGATGAACGGGTCGAACAGATTGGGCATCAGGTCGTCGGGCACGCCGGGGCCGTTGTCGCGCACGCAGAATTCGAGCGGCAGCGACACCCGTGTCTGCTTGCCCGGCACCGAGAGGCGGACGCCGGGGCGGAACGCGGTGGTGAGCGCGATCTCGGCGTCGACGCCCATGCCGGCGACGGCCTCGGCGGCGTTCTTCACCAGATTGAGAAACACCTGGATCAGCTGGTCCTGATTGGCGAACACCGGCGGCAGCGAGGGGTCGTAGTCCTCCACGAAGCGCACGTCGGCGGCAAAGCCGGACTGCGCCAGCCGCTTCACGTGATCGAGCACAGAGTGGATGTTGACCGGTCCGCGCGCCACCGGGCGCTCGTCGCCGAACACCTCCATGCGATCGACCAGCGTGACGATGCGGTCGGTCTCCTGGCAGATCAGCCGGGTCAGCAGGCGGTCGTCGGGAGACGCCGCCTGTTCGATGAGTTGTGCCGCGCCGCGGATGCCCGACAGCGGGTTCTTGATCTCGTGCGCCAGCATCGCCGCCAGCGCCGTCACCGAGCGCGCCGCGCTGCGATGGGTCAATTGCCGATCCATCTTGTCGGCGATGCTGCGCTCCAGCAACATCACCACGATGTGGCCGGGATATTCGCCGAGCGGCGCGACATGAAGATCGACCTGCCGGTCGCCGCCGATGCGCGGGGTGCCGAGATCGACCTTGTATTCGTT
>JBDHSY010000129.1:0-7604 GCA_039808405.1 Xanthobacteraceae bacterium | reverse complement strand
GTGCGCAGCGCCTTGTCCTCGCGCCGGATCTCCATCTCCTCCAGCTTGCGCAAGGAGCGCAGCCGCATGTTGAGAATGGCGTCGGCCTGCACCTCGGTCAGCTTGAAGGCGCGCATCAGCACCGGCTTCGGCTCGTCCTCGCTGCGGATGATCTTGATCACCTTGTCGAGGTTGAGATAAGCGACCAGATAGCCGCCCAGCACCTCCAGGCGGTTTTCGATCTGCGCCTCGCGGTAGCGCGCGCGGCGCTGCAACACGTCGCGCAGATGATCGAGCCATTCGCGCAAGGCGCCGGCCAGGCCGAGCACCTTTGGCACGCGGCCCTTCACCAGCACGTTGAGATTGAGGGAGATGCGGCTTTCCAGCTCGGTGAGCTTGAACAGCGACTCCATCAACAGCGCCGGATCGACGTTGCGCGACTTCGGCTCGATGACGATGCGGACGTCCTCGGCCGACTCGTCGCGGATGTCGCCGACCAGCGGCAGCTTTCGCTCGTTGAGCAGTTCGGCGATCTTCTCGATCAGCCGCGATTTCTGCACCAGCCACGGGATTTCCGTGACGACGACCGACCAGGTGCCGCGCGCGCCCTCCTCGGCATGCCACTTCGCCCGCACGCGGAACGCACCGCGCCCGGTGTCGTAGGCCTCCGCGATGGTCTCGCGCGAATCCACGACGATGCCGCCGGTCGGAAAGTCCGGCCCTTTCACCCATTTCATCAGGGCGCGCGTCCTGGCGTCCGGCTTCTCGATCAGGTGCAGCGCCGCCTCGCACAGTTCGGCGGCGTTGTGCGGCGGAATGGCGGTCGCCATGCCGACCGCGATGCCTTGCGCCCCGTTGGCGAGCAGATTGGGAAAGCCGCCCGGCAGCACCACCGGCTCTTTGGTCTGGCCGTCGTAGTTCGGGCGGAAGGCGACCGCATCCTCGTCGATGCCCTCGAGCAGCAGCCGCGCCACATCGGTCATGCGCGCTTCGGTGTAGCGGTAGGCCGCCGGGTTGTCGCCGTCGATATTGCCAAAGTTGCCCTGGCCGTCGACCAGCGGATAGCGCGCGGCAAACCCTTGCGCGAGCCGCACCAGCGCGTCGTAGATCGACTGGTCGCCGTGCGGATGAAAACCGCCCATCACGTCGCCGACGATCTTCGCCGACTTCTTGAACGGCGCGCCGGGATCGAGCCGCAACAACCGCATGCCGTAAAGGATGCGGCGATGCACCGGCTTCAGCCCGTCGCGGGCGTCCGGCAACGCGCGGTGCATGATGGTCGACAGCGCATAGGCGAGGTAGCGCTCTTCCAGCGCCTCGCGCAGTCCGACTTCGTGGGGTTCCGGCATGTCCGGTGGAATCAGCGTCTTGCCCATGATTCGGGCTTAACCGGAGTTTCGACAACGAACAAGCGGCGTGTCCGTCAAGGCAAGCATGGTTCCGGTGGCATCTCGTTGGCGCATCATTAAATCTTGTCCATGTTCCACGCCCGCTTCACGCATTCATCCGTGGTTCAGCGCGCCAAAGCGATGCTGGTTGTCAAGACGAAAGGAACCATCGCCATGCAGCGGCATTTTCCCGTTGCATACCTTTCTTCCCTCAACTTCGCATGACGCTGGAGGATTTCGAAGCATGAACATCCGATATCTCGCCGCCGCTGCCGTGATGGCTGCCGGCCTCGCCGCGGGGTCGCTGGCTCCGACTGCCGCGCAGGCCATGCCGATGCCCGGACCGATCGCGCCGGCCCATGCGATCACCTCGCCATTGCAGGCCGAACAGGTGCGGCTGGTGTGCAAACGCGTGTGGACGGGACGGCACTGGAGCCGGCGCTGTTACGAAACGCGACCGCGCGTTCACCGGCACTATCGCTACGACCGCCATCGCTACGATCGCCGTCACCGTCCCCACTATCGTCACTATCGCTAAAACGGAATAGCTCCGGGACGCAAGACGACGATATGAAACGGGCCGGATTTTCCGGCCCGTTTTTTTTAATCGCGGGGTCAGAGCTCCGCCATGCGCGCCTGCTGCCGTAGCACCGCCGCGATGAAACCCTCGCGCGCCTGCGGATGGTTCAAGCCGCGCGGCTCCAGCACGCGCCGTTCAAGAAACAGGCCGGTCAGGCGGAAGCCGTCGCGCAGGTCGGCCGCGCTCAGCCCATTGACCCTGCCTTCCGGCGTGCCGAGAAACGCCGGCAGCGCCAGCAGCTTCTCGTGCCACGGCGCCCCGGCCTCGCGCGACACCGCACCGCCCGACTTCGGCGAGACATAGGCCAGATCGTGCGTCGCGCCGGTGGCCACGCAGCGCGTGAGGTCGAGGCCGAAGCCGAGCACGGTCAACAGCGTCAGTTCGAAGCGCACGATATGCGCGGCGGCGATGACCGCATCGTCGAAGTCGTCGAGAATGTATTCGACCAGCGCGAACATCTCCTCGTGCGGATCGCGCTCCGGCAACAGCCGCGCCAGCGACGCGAGATGGGTGATGCCGTAGGCGCCGTGCGGCAGGCCGAAGGCGTGCGCCGCGCGCAGCCGCAGGCCGTCGATCTGGTAGGTGCCGAGATGCGAATCGAGCCGCGCGCGCCACAGCGCGCTGACCGTATTGCCGGGTTGCAGCAGCGGCCGCAGGCGCGAGCCGCCACCGCCGCGGACGAGGCCGAGATGGCGGCCGTGCGCGCGCGTCAGCAGTTCGACGATGGCGCTCGTTTCGCCATGCCGCCGCACGCCCAGCACCACGCCTTCGTCGCTCCACTCCATCGCTTCACACAGCGCCGCCTACGCCTTGGGGAATTCCAGCCCCATCTCGCGATAGCGTTCGGGATCGTCGCCCCACCCTTCGCGCACCTTGACGAACAGAAACAGGTGCACCGGCACGCCGAGGATTTCGGCCAGTTCCCGGCGCGCGTCGGCGCCGATCGCCTTGATGGTCGCGCCGCCGCTGCCGAGCACGATCTTGCGCTGGCTGTCGCGCTCGACGAAGATCGTCTGCTCGATGCGCACCGATTTGTCCGGCCGCTCGGTCCAGCTCGCGGTTTCCACCGTGGACTGATAGGGCAGTTCCTGATGCAGCCGCCGATAGATTTTCTCGCGGGTGATCTCGGCGGCGAGATGGCGCAGCGGCGCGTCCGAGAGCTGGTCCTCGGGATAGTGGAACGGCCCCGGCGGCATCGCCGCGGCCAGCGCGCGGCGCAGGTCGTCGACGCCGTCGCCGGTCAGCGCCGAGACCATGAAGGTGCGCGCGAACGGCAGCCGCTGGTTGGCCGCCTGCGCCAGCGCCAGCAGCTTGTCGCGGGCGATCTGGTCGATCTTGTTGATGACCAGATATTTTGGATGCGGCAACCGGGCGAGCTTGTCGAGGATCGCGCTCGTCGCCTCGTCCAGCCCGGCGCGGGCGTCGATCAGGAGGCAGACCAGATCGGCGTCGTGCGCGCCGCTCCACGCCGTCGAGACCATGGCGCGGTCGAGCCGGCGCCGCGGCCGGAAGATGCCGGGCGTATCGACCAGCACGATCTGCGCCTTGTCCTCGATGACGATGCCGCGGATCAGCGCGCGCGTCGTCTGCACCTTGCGCGAGACGATCGAGACTTTTGCGCCGACCAGCGCGTTGACGAGCGTCGATTTGCCGACATTGGGCACGCCGATCAGCGCCACGAAGCCGCAGCGGGTGTCGCCGGCCGGTGCCGTCTCCTCAGCCATCCGTGCCTCCGCTCACGCCCTCACGCGCCAGCAGCGCCGAGGCCGCCGCCTTTTCGGCGCTGCGCTTGCTGCGGCCGCGCCCTTCCGCCGGCGCGAGGCCGGGCAGTTCGACGGCGACGCAGAACTCCGGGTCGTGATCGGGGCCGCTGCGCGCGATCTCGCGATAGGTCGGCGTCGGCAGCGCGCGGCCCTGCGCCCATTCCTGCAAAATGGTTTTGGGATCGCGCAGCGCCCGCACCGGCTTGCGCATGCGCTGGCCCCAGTTGCGGGCGATGAAGGCCGCCGCCGCCTCATAGCCGCCGTCGAGAAAGATCGCGCCGATCACCGCCTCGCAGATGTCGCCGAGCACCGACTTGCGCAGGCGCGCGCCGGCGCCGACGCCGACGGTGCCGAGCTTGATGGCCTCGAGCAGGCCGAGCGCGCGCGCAACATCGGCGCAGGTCTCGCGCCGCACCAGGTCGGCGAGCCGGCGCGACAGCTCGCCCTCGTCGGCCTTGGGAAAGGCGCGGTAGAGCATGTCGGAGATCACGAGACCGAGCACATGGTCGCCGAGAAATTCGAGGCGCTGGTAGCTTTCGCTGCGGCTGCGCGCCGATTTCAGCGCCGACACATGGGTCAGCGCCGTGGTCAGCAGGCCGGGGTCGGCGAAGGCGTAGCCGAGGCTTTCCTCGAGCGCGGCAAGCCTGGCTTTGGCGCCGCGCCGGCCAGCCGGCTTGCGCGCGGCGCGCTCCGCCTCGGGCGCGGCTGCCGCCGTCGCATCGGCCGGCTCGTCGGGTTGCGGCAGGGACTCACCGGGAAGAGGCGTATCGTCGCTCATCGCACGATTGTAAAGAGACGGCCCCAGCGCACCGACACAGGCCAGCGCCACACCTGCCAGGCGCTCTCGCCCTCGGCGATCGAGAAGAAAATCATCTGCGCGCGGCCGATGAGGTTCTCGAACGGCACGTAGCCGACGGCGGACAACACGCGGCTGTCGGTGGAATTGTCGCGGTTGTCGCCCATCATGAAGAAATGGCCGGCCGGCACGGTGTAGACGTGGGTGTTGTCGTAAAAGCCGTTATCGACGCAGTCGAGCGTCTCATAGGTCACGCCGTTCGGCAGCGTCTCCTTCCAGCGCTTGACGCGGGCGGTCGCGTCCGACCCGCACGGGTCCTCGCCGACGAAATCGGCCATCCGCTCGCGCTTGACCGGCACGTCGTTGATGTAAAGAAGCCCTTCCTTCATCTGGATGCGGTCGCCCGGCAGGCCGATGACGCGCTTGATGTAATCGACCGAGTCGTCCTTCGGCAGGCGAAACACCACGATGTCGCCGCGGCTCGGCTCCGAGCCGAAAATCCGGCCCGAGAACAACGGCGGCGACAGCGGGATGGAATAGTGCGTGTAGCCGTAGGAATATTTCGAGACGAACAGGTAGTCGCCGACCAGCAGCGTCGCCTTCATCGATCCGGACGGAATGTTGAAAGGCTGAAACAGAAAGGTGCGGATCACCAGCGCGATCACCAGCGCATGAAAAACGACGCGCGTCGTCTCGCCGATGCCGCCCTTGGATTTCGACCCGGATGTCACGCTCATTCAGATTCCAGTTCAAACAGGGTTTCGACCGCGGCCGCGCCGGGCGGCGGGCCGGTCCGCGCAAGTCTCGGGTCCGGGCTGGGCGGGTGAGGCCGTGGGCGCGCGGCGCGCCTGTCCGGATTCGTCCCGCCGAAGCAACCGGCCGCCTTTTAGACCGTTGTCCGCGACGGCGCAATGAACGGTTCCGAGAGAAGCCGTTAGTCTATTGATTATGCACGCTTTCCACCCGCCGCCCGGTCAGCGCGGGGAACCCGCCGCGAGGTCCGGCACGGCGGAGATGATGACCATCGCCTGCGCCAGCGGCCAGTCGTCGGTCATGGTCAGGTCGATCCGCGCCAGATGGCCGGCCGGGGTCATCCCGTCGAGGCGGTGCAGGGCACCGCCGGTCAGGACGATGGTCGGCCGCCCGGTCGGCAGGTTGACCACCCCCATGTCGCGCCACCACACGCCCTGCCGGATGCCGGTGCCGAGCGCCTTGGAGCACGCCTCCTTGGCGGCGAAGCGCTTGGCGTAGGTCGCAACCACCATCCGGTGCGAGCGCGCCCGGCGCGCCGCCCTGGCGCGCTCCGCCTCGGTGAAGATGCGCTCGAGAAAGCGCTCGCCATGCCGTTCGATCACCCTGTCGATGCGGGTGATGTCGATCATGTCGGAGCCGATGCCGATGATCATAACATGCGGCCGCGCCGCATCGCCTCGCGCATCGTGCGCACGGCCTCCGGCAGCCCGACGAACAGCGCCTCCCCCATCAGGAAGTGGCCGATGTTCAGTTCGGCGATCTGCGGCAGCGCCGAGATCGTTTGCGCCGTCTCGTAGTCGAGGCCGTGGCCGGCATGAACCTCGAGCCCCACCGTCTCCGCGAGCCGCACGCCGGCGGCGATGCGCTGCCACTCCGCGTCCGCCTTGCCGCGGTCGCCAGCGAGAATGGCGTCGCACCAGGCGCCGGTGTGCAGTTCGATCACCGGCGCCTTGAGCGTCGCCGCCATCTCGATCTGCGCCGGATCGGCCGAGATGAACAGCGACACGCGGATGCCGGCGTCGGAGAGCCGGGCGATCGCCGGCCCCAGCATCTGACGCTGGCCGACGACGTCGAGGCCGCCTTCGGTGGTCAACTCCTCGCGCCGCTCCGGCACCAGACACGCCGCGTGCGGCCGGGTGGCGATGGCGATCCGCACCATCTCGTCGGTCGCCGCCATCTCGAAATTGAGCGGCTTGGCGATCTCGGCCTTCAGCCGCGCCATGTCGTCGTCGCGGATGTGGCGGCGGTCCTCGCGCAAGTGCGCGGTGATGCCGTCGGCGCCGGCCGCGATCGCCGCCAGCGCCGCCCGCACCGGATCGGGACGGCGGCCGCCGCGGGCATTGCGCAGGGTGGCGACGTGATCGACGTTGATGCCGAGGCGCGGCGGGGCTTTGACCATGGGATGACTTTCAAAGAGGCGGTCAGCCGTTGACGCGCTCGACTTTGGCGACAACCGGCTTGGCGCGCAACTGGGCAATGATGGCGCTCAAATGCTTGAGGTCGTAGACCTCGAGGTCGACGGTGAGTTCGGTGAAATCCGGCAGGCGGCGGCTCATGCTGATGTTGTCGATGTTGCCGTCGTGTTCGGCGATCACGGTGGCGATCTGCGCGAGGCTGCCCGGCTCGTTGACGTTGTGGATCAGAAGCCGCGCCGGAAAGCGCTGCGGCGTCGCTTCGTCGATGTCCCAGCGCACGTCGATCCAGCGCTCGGGCATGTCCTCGAAATCCTTCAGCGCCGGCGACTGGATCGGATAGATGGTGATGCCCTCGCCCGGCGAGACGATGCCGACGATGCGGTCGCCGGGCACCGCGCCGCCGTTCGGCGCGAACTTCACCGGCAGCGCCGAGTTGAGACCGCCGATCGGGATCGCCGACGAGGCGAGCGCCACGGCGCCGCCGCGCGAGCGCTTGAGCTTGAGGCGTTCGGCCAGGCGCCGCTTCGGGCCAAGACCGGTGGCGCGCTCCTCCTTGTAATCGGGGTACATCGCGCGCGCGACGTCGGAGGCTTTCAGTTCGCCGCGCCCGACCGAGGCCATCACATCGTCGATACTGGCACGCGCCAGCCGCGGCAGCGCGCCGGTTAGCTTGTCGTCGTGGTATTCGACCTTGGCGCGCGTGAACAGCCGCTCGACGATGCGCCGGCCGAGACTGACATACTGGTCGCGCACCGCGGCGCGGGTGGCGCGGCGGATCGCGGCGCGCGCCTTGCCGGTGACGGCGAGCGTCTCCCAGGCGGCGGGCGGCGCCGACTGCGCCGAGGAGGTCAGCACCTCGACCTCGTCGCCGTTCTGCAATTCCGACGACAGCGGCGCGAACTTGCCGTTGATCTTGCAGCCGACCGCGCT
>JBDHSY010000128.1:0-7653 GCA_039808405.1 Xanthobacteraceae bacterium | reverse complement strand
CGGATGGTCCCAGTTCCAGAGTTTGATGGCCTGCTCGTTGAGCAGGACATAGGGGGCATCCTCGCGATACCCCATTTTGCCCAGCATCTCCTGCAGCAGGGTGGCGGCGGGAATGTACAGCCGGGAGATCACGCTGTGGTCGGTTTCCGGCTCCTCGCCGGCATGGTCGAAGTCGGCGGAGACCTCGCGGCCGTCGAGGCGCCCGAGCACCTTGCCCTCGCCGCGCAAGAGTTCCTTGCGGAAGCGGATCGTCGAGACGCGCAGCTGGGCGCGCTCGATATAGCCGGCGTCGAGCCCGATATAGCCGGCGAGCCGCTGGGCGATGGCCGCGCGCCGCTCCGGGCTCAGCGTGTTGCCGAGAAACAGCGCCTCGGCGTAGTCGCTGCGCGCAAATCGCTGCACGTCGTCCATGAATTTGGCCAGCGGCACGGCCTGGTGCGCGGTCTTGCCGTGATACCACGCGATCGCGGCAAGCGTCGGCAGGTTGACCACGAACTGATGGTCGATGCCGTTGGAGAAAACCCCGTAGTTGAAAATCGAGGCGACGAGGACCACGCCGTTGAGGGCGATGCCGCGCCCTTGCAGGCGGTGCGCCACCACCGAGGCCCGCGTCGTGCCGTAGGAATTGCCGAGAAGGAATTTTGGCGATTGCCAGCGCCCGGTCAGCTTCAGATAGCGCTCGATGGCGGCGGTCGCCACGTTGGCATCGGCATCGACGCCCCAAAAATCCTTGTCCTGCGCCTGGCCGATGGCGCGCGAGTAGCCGGTGCCGATCAGGTCGATGAAAACGAGGTCGCTGTGCTGGAGCAGGGTGTCGGGGTTCGGTCTGGCCTGGAACGGCGCGCGGGCGCTGGGGTTGGCGGTCGCCGAATAGCGCATCGGGCCGTAGCCGAGCGCGTCCATGACCATCGTCGAGCCGCCGGGGCCGCCGTCCCAGATGAAGGTCAGCGGCCGGGTCTCAGGCTTCACGCCCTTCAGGTCGTAGGCGACGTAAAACAGTTCGGCGGCCGGTTCGCCGCGGCTGTCGTTGACGATCAGCGTGCCGGCGCGGGTGGTGTAGTCGAGCGGCTTGCCGCCGACCGTGATGCTGCCGCTTGTCTCGGCGCGGCGCTCGGCCGGTGCCGCTGCCGTCGT
Organism: Xanthobacteraceae bacterium; assembly: GCA_039808405.1. GTDB lineage: Bacteria > Pseudomonadota > Alphaproteobacteria > Rhizobiales > Xanthobacteraceae > PRO6. The sequence goes on along the minus strand of JBDHSY010000128.1, from coordinate 6,519 downwards.
CTGGGCCAGTGCCGGGCCGGCAAGGCTCAGCGCGGCGACGGCGATCAGGCTTCGGACGATGGCGCAGGTCATGGTTCTCCCCTTTCGTCGGGCGGCTGGTCGGCCTTGCTGTCGGATAGGCGCGCCGGGCTGCGCGGGTCTGCTTGGATCAGCGCGGCGGCGGCGGTTCGCGCAGGCGCGTGACCTGATGCACGCCGTCGAGCTCCTGCAGCTTCTTGCCGAACTCCGCCATGTCCTGCGACGACACCTTGGTCAGCAGCACGCCGACGACGTCGTTGCCGCCGTTGCCGGCGCTGCGCGTCTCGACGACGAAGCGCTTGATCTGCGACACCCGCAATTGCAGCGTGCGCCGCAGCAGGTCCGGCGTCAGCGCGCCCGGCTCCACCTCGATCGACAAAAAACAGGTCTGGTTGCGGGCGCGATAGGCTTCCTCGAGCGGTTTGACGCCGGCGAGGATGACGAGAATGATCACGGTCGAGGTGCCGGCGGCGAAGTACAGCCCGCCGCCGACCGCGAGCCCGATCGCCGCCACCGTCCAGATGCTGGCCGCCGTGGTCAGGCCCTTGATGATCTCGCCGCGCGCCAGAATCGAGCCGGCGCCGAGAAAGCCGATGCCCGAGACCACTTGCGCCGCGACGCGCGAGGGATCGAGCACGGTATTCTGCTGGCTCAGCACGCCGGCGAAGCCGTAGGCCGACACGATCATGATCAGGCACGAGCCGACGCAGACCAGCATATGGGTGCGGATGCCGGCGGCCCACAACAGCCGTTCGCGCTCGAAGCCGATCAGGCTGCCGAGCGCGGCGGCGGCCACGAGACGGAGCGTGATTTCGTATTCCGACAATGTCGATCCTCCCTGATCATGAGCGGAACGAGACCAGCGACGGTACCGCCGGGCGGCGGCGGCCGATTGTGACGCGGCGCCGGCGGCGCCGTCCGCCCCGCCTGTCGCGGGGCTCTCGGGATCATTCGCGGCGCAGCGGCGAATGGCAATGGCGACCCCGGCGGGACTCGAACACGCAACATCCTGCTTAGAAGGCAGGTGCTCTATCCAGTTGAGCTACGGGGCCGTGGCGGCTTCTTAGCATCGCGGCGGCCAAAAGCCGACACCCGAGTTGCGGCTTGTGCCCAGCCCGCATTTGAACCTTGCCGCGGCTGCCGCAATCTGAAACAGGGGAAGGAAGCCGGCCGGGCCTGCGCCACGGCGGAGGACCGGCCATCAGGGCGTCACCTTTCCGCCATAACCGTCGCTGCTGCGACGCTTTGGGGAAAGTCGGGGGAGTTGTGCCATGACCGTTGCGGCCCGCGGCCTTGCGTTGATGATCGTCGTTATCCTGACCGCGGTGTCGGCGCTTGCCGCCGACAAGGGGTTTCGGCGCGACGATCTCGCAGATGCTGCGGTTCGTCTGGAAGCGCAGATCAAGGCCGAGGCCGGCACGGTCGCCAAGCCGGCCGCCACCCTGCGGGCCGATGCCGACGCCGCGTTCCGGCGCGGCGACGCTCGCTCAGGCTTGCAGATCCTCGGTCAGATCGCCACTGTTGCCCCGCAGGATGCCGGCAACTGGCTGCGGCTGGCTGAGACCATTTTGCAGATCCGCCCCGCCAACACCTCCGAGCAGACGCTGTTCCGCGAGCGCGCCTCGACCGCCGCCTATCTCGCCTACCAGCGCGCCGGCAACGGCGGCGAGGAGGCGCAGGCGCTTGCCGTGCTCGGGCGGGCGCTGGCGGCGCGCGCCTTGTACCGGCCGGCGCTCGACGCCATGCGGCTGTCGCTCGACCTGCGCGAGGTCGCCGACGTGCGGGGCGCCTACGAGAAGCTGCGCGCCGAGCGCGGCTTCCGCCTGCTCGACTATACCGTGGATTCCGACGCGGCCTCGCCGCGGGTCTGCTTCCAGTTCTCCGAGGACGTGGCCCGGCGCGCCGATTTCTCGCCCTATGTGGCGCAAGGCGGCACCGCGAGCCCGGCGCTGTCCGCCGAGGAGCGGCAGTTGTGCGTCGAGGGGCTGAAGCACGGCGAGCGCTACAATCTGCATCTGCGGGCCGGGCTGCCGTCGGCCGTCGCCGAGACGTTGCAGAAGTCGGCCGAGTTCAACGTCTATGTGCGCGACCGCAAGCCGTTCGTGCGCTTCACCGGGCGCGCCTATGTGCTGCCGCGCACCGGCCAGCGCGGCATTCCGGTGGTCAGCGTCAACAGCCGGGCCGCCAAGATCGAGGTATTTCGCATCGGCGACCGCAACCTTATCAACACCGTGCTCGGCAGCGACTTCCAGCGCAGCCTCAGCCCCTACGAATTGTCCCAGCTCGGCGACGAAACCGGCGCAAAAGTCCGGTCCGGCGAACTGACGCTGGAGGCGCCGCTCAACCAGGACACCACGACGGCGTTCCCGGTCGATCAGGCGATCGGCACGCTGGAGCCGGGCGTCTACGTGATGACCGCCAGGCCGAAGGAGCCGGGCGCCGCGGACGACTACGATGCGCTCGCCACCCAGTGGTTCATCGTCTCCGATCTTGGCGTTGCGGCGTTCTCGGGCCATGACGGCATCCATGTCTTCGCCAATTCGCTGGCGACCACGGACGTCGTCGCCGGCGCCGAGGTGCGGCTCATCGCCCGCAACAACGAGATTCTGGCCACGCGGAAGACAGACGCCGCCGGTCACGCCTTGTTCGAGGCGGGGCTGACGCGCGGCGAGGGCGGATCGTCGCCGGCGCTGCTTACCGTGACGGCGGGCGGCAGCGACTACGCCTTCCTCAGTCTGAAGGGCAATCCGTTCGACCTGACCGACCGTGGCGTGGCCGGGCGGCCCGCGCCGGCCGGCGCCGACGCGTTCGTCTATGCCGAGCGCGGCGTCTACCGCTCCGGCGAGACCGTGCACCTCACCGCGCTGTTGCGCGACCCGCTCGGCAACGCGGTCGCCGGCGCGCCGCTGACGCTCGTCGTCGAGCGCCCCGATGGCGTCGAGTATCGCCGCGCCACGGTCGCCGATCAGGGCGCCGGCGGCCGGGCGCTGTCGCTGCCGCTCAACAGCGCGGTGCCGACCGGCACCTGGCGGGTGCGCGCCTTCACCGATCCCAAGGGCCGCTCGGTCGGCGAGACCACCTTCATGGTCGAGGACTATGTGCCCGACCGCATCGCCTTCGAGCTCACCAGCGAGGCCAAGGCCATCGGCGCCGACGCGCCGGTCACGCTCAAGGTCGATGGCCGCTTCCTCTACGGCGCGCCCGCCTCCGCTCTGTCGCTTGAAGGCGACATGCTGGTGACGGCGGCGGCGGACCGGCCGGGCTATCCGGGCTATCGCTTCGGCGTCGCCGACGACGAGGCCGCCGCCGAGAACGAGCGCGCGCCGCTCGAGGGCCTGCCGGCGACCGACGACAAGGGGCAGGCGTCGTTCGCGGTCGATCTCGGCAAGGCGCCGGCCGCGAGCCGGCCGCAGGAGGCGCAGATTTTCGTGCGCATGGCCGAGAGCGGTGGCCGCGCCGTCGAGCGCAAGCTGGTGCTGCCGGTCAAGCCGCGCACCACGATGTTCGGCGTCAAGCCGCTGTTCGACGGCAGCGTTGCCGAGGGCGACAGGGCCGGCTTCGAGGTGGTGCTCGTCGCCCCCGACGGCACGCGGCTCGCCGGCAAGGGTACGCGTTACGAACTGATGAAGCTCGAGTCGCGCTATCAGTGGTACCGGCAAGGCTCGTCGTGGGAGTTCGAGCCGGTCAAATCGACGCGCCGCGTCGCCGACGGCGATATCGACGTGGGCACCGACGCGCCGGCGCGCATCACGCTTTCGCCGCAGCCGGGGCGCTATCGCCTCGACGTGCGCACCGCCGACGCCAACGGGCCGCTGACCTCGGTGACGTTCGACGTCGGGTTCTATTCGGACGGCGGCACTGATGCGCCCGACCTTCTGGAAACCTCGATCGACAAACCGGACTATCGGCCGGGCGACACCATGACCGTCTCGGTCAACGCCCGCGCCAGGGGCAAGCTCACCGTCACCGTGCTCGGCGACCGGCTGTTGACCACGCAGAACGTCGATATCAAGGAAGGCACCGCGCAGGTGCGCATTCCGGTCGGCAACGACTGGGGCACCGGCGCCTACGTGGTCGCCACCCTGCGCCGGCCGCTCGATGCCACCGCGCAGCGCATGCCGGGCCGCGCCATCGGCGTCAAATGGTTCGGCATCGACCGCGCGGCGCGCACCTTGCAGGTGGCGCTGACCCCGCCCGAGCTGGTGCGGCCGGGCACCACGCTGGCGGTGCCGGTCAAGCTCGGCGGGCTCAACCCCGGCGAAGAGGCCAGGGTCGTGGTCGCCGCCGTCGATGTCGGCATTCTCAACCTGACCGGCTACAAGCCGCCGGCGCCCGACGACTATTATCTCGGCCAGCGCCGGTTGACCGCCGAAATCCGCGACCTCTACGGCCAGTTGATCGACGGCATGCAGGGCACCCGTGGCGCCATCCGCACCGGCGGCGACATCGCCGCGGCCGAATTGCAGGGCAGCCCGCCGACGCAGAAGCCGCTCGCGCTTTATTCCGGCATCGTCACCGTCGGTCCCGACGGGACCGCGCAGGTCGCCTTCGACATCCCCGAGTTCGCCGGCACCGCGCGGGTGATGGCGGTGGCGTGGAGCGCGACCAAGCTGGGTCACGCCAGCGTCGACGTGACGGTGCGCGATCCGGTGGTACTGACCGCGACGCTGCCGCGCTTTCTGCTTGGCGGCGACCGCGGCACGCTCAACCTCGACCTCGACAACGTCGAGGGGCCGGCCGGCGACTATGCGCTGGAGATCAAGACGAGCGGCCCGGTCAGGCTGTCCGGCAATGCCGCGACCACGCTCACACTGGCGGCGAAGCAGCGCACCACCCTGGCGCTGCCGCTGGACGCGGCCGGCGCCGGCCGCGCCGCGTTCGATATTTCCATCCGCGGGCCGGACGGATTGTCTTTGGCGCGCCATTACGACCTCGACGTCAAGCCGGCGACGCAGGTGCTGGCGCGCCGCGCAGTGCGCACGCTCGCCAAGAACGAAAGCCTGCGGCTGTCCTCCGACATGTTCGCCGATCTGGTGCCGGGCACCGGCGGGTTCTCGCTGTCGGTTGGTCCCTCGGTGGCGCTCGACGCTGCGAGCCTGCTCAAGGCGCTCGACCGCTATCCGTTCGGCTGCACCGAGCAGATCACCAGCCGGGCGCTGCCGCTGTTGTACGTCAACGAACTTGCCGCTGAGTCCGATCTGGCGCTCGACAAGGCGGCGGACGAGCGCATCAAGGATGCCATCGAGCGGCTGCTGGCGCGGCAGGGCTCCAACGGCTCGTTCGGCATGTGGTCGTCGGGTGGCGACGACGACTGGCTCGACGCCTACGTCGCCGACTTCCTGACCCGTGCCCGCGAAAAGGGATTTGGCGTGCCCGACGTTGCGTTCCGCAACGCGCTCGACCGCATCCGCAACAGCGTCGTGAACGCCGAGGAGCCGGACAAGACCGGCGGGCAGGCGCTGGCCTATGGCCTCTACGTGCTGGCGCGCAACGGCAATGCGCCGGTCGGCGACCTGCGCTATCTCGCCGACACCAAGCTCGACAAGCTCTCGACGCCGATCGCGCGCGCGCAGCTTGCGGCAGCGCTGGCGCTGGTCGGCGACCGCACCCGCGCCGAGCGCGCCTATGCCGCCGCATTGACCGGTCTCAATCCGAAGCCGGTGCTGCGGTTCGGCCGCACCGACTACGGCTCGGCGCTGCGTGACGCGGCGGCGCTGGCGACGCTCGCCAGCGAAGGCCGTGCGCCGCGTGCGACGCTGACCGCGGCGGTGGAGCGGGTCGAGGCCGCGCGCGGGCTCACCTCCTACACCTCGACGCAGGAAAATGCCTGGATGGTGCTGGCGGCGCTGGCGCTCGCCAAGGATGCCGGTCTTGCCGTCGATCTCGACGGCAGCGCGGCAAGCCGGCCGATCTATCGCAGCTATCGCGCGGCGGACGTCGAAGGGCGCACCGTCACCCTCGTCAATACCGGCGACGCGCCGGTGCAGGCGGTGGTCTCCGTGTCCGGCAATCCGCTGACGCCGGAGCCGGAGGCGTCGCACGGCTTCACCATCGTGCGCAAATATTTTTCGCTCGACGGCGCGCCGGCCGATCCTGCAGCCGCGAAGCAGAACGACCGCCTAGCGGTGGTCTTGACCGTCACCGAGCCCAAGCCCGAGAACAGCCGCGTGCTGGTGGTCGATCACTTGCCGGCCGGCTTCGAGATCGACAACCCGCATCTCGTCTCCTCGGGGGATACCGGCACGCTCGACTGGATCGAGGACGGCGTCGAGGCCGAGCACACCGAGTTCCGCGACGATCGGTTCACGGCGGCGATCGTGCGGCGCCCCGACAACAAGGCGGTCTTCACGCTCGCCTATGTGGTGCGCGCGGTGTCGCCCGGAACTTACGTGCTGCCTCAGGCTTACGTTGAGGACATGTACAATCCCTCGCGCTATGGCCGCACCGCGACCGGCCGCATCGAGGTCAGGCCGGCCAAATGAGCGCCGCCGACCCCGAGGT
>JBDHSY010000127.1:0-7661 GCA_039808405.1 Xanthobacteraceae bacterium | reverse complement strand
CCGAGCCGCTGATCGTGACGCTGCCGCTCGAGCGCGCCGCCATCGACGCCTGGTGGCGCTCGGTGCGCGAGGCCGCCCCGTCATCCGCGCACGCCTGACCGGGCCGGCGTGACCGCGAGAGGTCAGGCGACGCGCGCGCCGCTGCTGGCCAGCGTCTGGCGCACCTCAAAACCTTCGAATTTCGGGTGCTCCAGATAAAGCGACGCGGTGGACGAGGTGTTGCCGGCGCGGGCATGAGCGTCGCGAAACGCCTTCGAGCGGGTCCAGGCTTCGAAATCGTCGCGCGAGCGCCACACGGTATGCGAGGCGTACAGCGTGTGGTCGTCGGCCGCCGGCCCCTTCAACAGGTGAAACTCGACGAAGCCCGGCATGCTGTCGAGGTAGGATTCACGCTCCGTCCACACCTGCTCGAAGGCGGCTTCCGAGTCCTTTTTCACCTTGAAGCGGTTCATGGCGATGAACATGGCGGTCTCCTCGATCGACGCGGGGTTTTTCGTTCATAACACGGCCGGCGCGCCGTGAGGGGGCAAAAGCAAGGCGGCTCCCCGGTCGCGAGACCATCCGGGTGCGGCGGAAGGACGCCCGGCCGGTTCCCGCCGGCCGCCGCTCCATCCGACGCTTATTTGCATATGTTTGCATAAGTTCTAATCTTGAAGGCGATCGGCGGCGCCGGGCCGCGGCGCGGCCGGGCGGCTGCATGTCGGAGGACATGGCGTGAGGCAGGCAATCGCCTGGAACGGCACGGTGGCGCGCGGCGTCATCGACGACAAGAAAGCGATGTCGGGCGCGCTGCTGCCGATCCTGCACGCGCTCCAGGAGACCTTTGGCTATATCGACCGCGAGGCGGAAGCGCTGATTGCCGAGGCGCTCAACGTCTCCCGCGCCGAGGTGCACGGCGTCGTCACCTTCTACCACGATTTTCGCCAGTCGCCGCCGCCGGCGCATACGTTGAAACTGTGCCGCGCCGAGGCGTGCCAGTCGCTGGGCGCCGACCGGCTGGCCGCGCGGGCGACAGCGAAGCTCGGCATCGGTTTCAACGAGGCGACCGCCGACGGCCGGATCGGGTTGGAGCCGGTCTACTGCCTCGGCCTGTGCTCGGTGGCGCCGTCGGCGATGCTCGACGGGCGCATCGTGGCGCGGCTCGACGACGCCAAGCTCGACGCGCTGCTGGCGGAGGCGGAACGATGACGCTTCGCCTGTTCGTTCCGCGCGATGCCGTGGCGGCGGCGCTCGACGCCGACCGTATCGTTGCGGCGTTGCATGCGCATGCGGCGCGGCGCGGCGTCGCCATCGAGATCGTGCGCACCGGCTCGCGCGGCCTGCACTGGCTGGAGCTGATGGTCGAGGTAGCGACGGACGGCGGCCGCGTCGCCTACGGGCCGGTCGCGCTGGCGGATGCCGAAGGCGTGCTCGACGCCATCGTCGATGGCACGGCGCATCCGCTCGCGCTCGGCCAGCCCGAGGACATTCCGTTCCTCAAGCGGCAGACGCGGTTCACCTTCGCGCGCTGCGGCATCGTCGATCCGGCCTCGCTCGACGACTATCGCGCCCATGGCGGCACGCGCGGCCTCGCCCGCGCGCTGGAAATCGGGCCGCAGGCCATCGTCGCCGAGGTGACCGCCTCCGGCCTGCGCGGCCGTGGCGGCGCGGGCTTTCCCACCGGCATCAAGTGGGACACCGCGGCGAAGGCAAAAGGCCCGCAAAAATACATCGTCTGCAACGCCGACGAGGGCGATAGCGGCACCTTCGCCGACCGCATGATCATGGAAGGCGATCCCTTCGTGCTGATCGAGGGCATGACGATTGCCGGCCTCGCGGTCGGCGCGACGCAGGGCTATATCTACATCCGCTCCGAATATCCGCACGCCATCGCGGCGATGCAGACGGCGATCGCCGCCGCCCGCCGCGCGGGCCTGCTCGGGGCGTCCGTCGCCGGCTCGGCCTGGGCGTTCGAACTGGAGGTGCGCGTCGGCGCCGGCGCCTATGTCTGCGGCGAGGAGACCGCGCTGCTCGACAGCATCGAGGGCCGGCGCGGCGTGGTGCGGGCGAAGCCGCCGTTGCCGGCGCACAAGGGCCTGTTCGGCCAGCCGACCGTCATCAACAACGTGCTGTCGCTCGCCGCGGTGCCGTTCATTCTCGATCATGGCGCGGCCGCCTATCGCGACGTCGGCATGGGGCGCTCGCGCGGCACCATGCCGATCCAGCTGGCCGGCAACGTCAGACACGCCGGGCTGTTCGAGACGGCGTTCGGCATCACGCTCGGCGAACTGGTGGACGACATCGGCGGCGGCACGTTGAGCGGTCGCCCGGTGCGCGCGGTGCAGGTCGGCGGCCCGCTCGGCGCTTACTTCCCGCGCGAGTTGTTCGATACGCCGTTCGACTACGAGGCGTTTGCCGCGCGCGACGGCCTGATCGGCCACGGCGGCATCGTGGTGTTCGACGATAGCGTCGACATGGCGCGGCAGGCGCGCTTCGCCATGGAATTCTGCGCCGAGGAATCCTGCGGCAAGTGCACGCCGTGCCGGGTCGGCTCGACGCGCGGCGTCGAGGTGATCGACCGCATCGTCAAGGACGAGGCGCGCGCCGCCAACATCGCGCTGGTCAAGGACCTGTGCGAGACCATGAAGTTCGGCTCGCTGTGCGCGCTCGGCGGCTTTACGCCGTACCCGGTGCTCAGCGCGCTGACGCATTTTCCCGAGGATTTTGGCATCACGCCGCCGACGCGCGCGGCCGCGGAATGACGGAGCGAACGATGGCGCAGGGACGCGACCCCCGCACCCTGATCGAGGAGATCGATTACGGCACGCCGGCATCCCGCGCGGCCGAAACGGTGACGCTTTCGATTGATGGCGCAAGCGTCACGGTGCCGGCCGGCACCTCGGTGATGCGGGCGGCGATGGCGATCGGCACCGAGATTCCAAAACTGTGCGCCACCGACAGCCTCGAGGCGTTCGGCTCGTGCCGCGTCTGTCTGGTCGAGATCGAGGGCCGCGCCGGCACGCCGGCCTCGTGCACCACCCCGGTCGCCGACGGCATGAAGGTGGTGACGCGCTCGCAGCGGCTCGACCGGCTGCGCCGCGGCGTCATGGAGCTTTACGTCTCCGACCATCCGGTGACCTCGCTCGACCCGGCCGGGAACGGCAATGCCGACCTGCTCGAGGTCGCCGCCGCCGTCGGGCTCGACGAGGTGCGCTACGGTTTCGACGCCGCCAAACATCGCGACACCGGCATCGACACCAGCAACCCGTATTTCACCTACGATCCGGCCAAGTGCATCGTCTGCTCGCGCTGCGTGCGGGCCTGCGACGACATCCAGGGCACGTTCGCGCTGACCATCACCGGGCGCGGTTTCGACTCGGTGATGGCGGCCGGCAGCGATCAGCCGTTCCTCGACTCCGACTGCGTGTCGTGCGGCGCCTGCGTGCAGGCCTGCCCGACCGGCTCGCTGCGCGAGAACTCCGTGCTGGCAATGGGCAAGCCGGAATGGTCGCAGGTGACCACCTGCGCCTATTGCGGCGTCGGCTGTTCGTTCAAGGTCGAGATGAAGGGCGACGAGGTGGTGCGCATGGTGCCCTACAAGGAGGGCCATGCCAATCACGGCCACTCCTGCGTCAAGGGCCGCTTCGCCTGGGGCTACACCAACCATCGCGACCGCATCCTGAAGCCGATGCTGCGCGACAAGATCACCGAGCCGTGGCGCGAGGTGAGCTGGGACGAGGCGATCGCGCGCGTCGCCGCCGAGTTCAGGCGCATTCAGGCGACGCATGGCGTCCGCGCCGTCGGCGCGCTGACCTCCTCGCGCTGCACCGATGAAGAAACTTTCCTCGTGCAGAAGCTGGTGCGCGCCGGCTTCGGCAACAACAACGTCGATACCTGCGCCCGCGTCTGCCATTCGCCGACCGGCTACGGCCTCGGCAAGACTTTTGGCACCTCGGCCGGCACCCAGGATTTCGACTCGGTCGAACAGACCGACGTGATGCTGGTGATCGGCGCCAACCCGTCCGATGCCCATCCGGTGTTCGCCTCGCGCATGAAGAAGCGGCTGCGCCAGGGCGCCAAGCTGATCGTCATCGATCCGCGCCGCACCGAACTGGTGCGCGCGCCGCATGTCGAGGCGGCCTATCACCTGCCGGCGCTGCCCGGCACCAATGTCGCGATCCTCACCGCGCTGGCCCATGTCGTCGTCACCGAGGGCCTGGTGGACGAGGCGTTCGTGCGGGCGCGTTGCGACCGGGACACGTTCCAGGACTGGGCGGCGTTCGTTGCCGAGCCGCGCCACAGTCCCGACCGGATGGCCGCCGTGACCGGCGTGCCGGCGGACGACATCCGCGGCGCGGCGCGGCTCTACGCCACCGGCGGCAACGCGGCGATCTATTACGGCCTCGGCGTCACCGAGCACAGCCAGGGCTCGACCGCGGTGATGGCGATTGCGAACCTTGCGATGGCGACCGGCAATATCGGCCGGCCCGGCGTCGGCGTGAACCCGCTGCGCGGCCAGAACAACGTGCAGGGCTCCTGCGACATGGGCTCGTTCCCGCACGAGTTCTCGGGCTACCGCCATGTCGGCAACGACGACGTGCGCCGCCTGTTCGAGACCGACTGGCACCGCGCGCTGGAGAAAGAGCCGGGCCTGCGCGTCAACAACATGATGGACGCTGCCATCGACGGCAGCTTCAAGGGGCTTTACGTGCAGGGCGAGGACATCATGCAGTCCGACCCCGACACGCAGCACGTCGCCGCGGGCCTCGCGGCCATGGAATGCGTGGTGGTGCAGGACCTGTTCCTCAACGAGACCGCCAGCTACGCCCACGTCTTCCTGCCCGGCGCGACCTTCCTCGAAAAGGACGGCACCTTCATCAATGCCGAGCGGCGCATCCAGCTGATCCGCAAGGTGATGGAGCCGAAAGCCGGCATGGCCGACTGGGAGATCACCGTCGCGCTCAGCAATGCGCTCGGCTACCCGATGCACTACAACCATCCGTCCGAGATCATGGACGAGATCGCGCGGCTGACGCCGACCTTCGCCGGGGTGTCGTTCGCGAAACTCGAACAACTCGGCTCGATCCAGTGGCCCTGCAACGAGACGGCGCCGGCCGGCACCCCGGTGATGCACGTCGATACCTTCGTGCGCGGCAAGGGCAACTTCATGCTCACCGAGTACTTTGCCAGCGACGAGCGGGTCGGCCCGCGCTTCCCGCTGCTGCTGACGACCGGCCGCATCCTGTCGCAATACAATGTCGGCGCGCAGACGCGGCGCACCGACAACGTGGTGTGGCACGGCGAGGATGTGCTGGAAATTCATCCGCACGACGCGGGCGAGCGCGGCATCGTCACCGGCTCGTGGGTCAAGCTCGCGAGCCGCGCCGGCGAGACCACGCTGCGCGCCGAGGTCACCGACCGCGTCGCGCCGGGCGTCGTCTATACCACTTTCCACCACCCCGACACGCAGGCTAATGTCGTGACCACCGACTCCTCCGACTGGGCCACCAACTGCCCCGAATACAAATGCACGGCGGTGCAGGTCACGCCGTCCAACGGGCGTTCGGAGTGGCAGGAGGACTACGCGGAGTTTGCCCGGCGGAGCCGGCGTATCGTGTCCTCGGAGGCAGCGGAGTAGACCATGGTGAGCCCGTTCCATCGCGTGCAGCGGATGGCCTGGCGCGAGCGCGAGATGCGCGCCGGCGAGCGCGCGATCCCGGAGGAAGTCGCGGTGGCGCTGTCCTACAACGGCTCCTCGCACGCGGTGATGATGGCGACGCCGCAGGACCTGTCCGACTTCGCGGTCGGCTTCAGCCTGACCGAGGGCATCGTGGCGTCGGCCGACGAGATCAGGTCGATCGACGTGATCGAGGAGGACATCGGCATCGAGCTGCGCATGTGGCTGGCCGAGCCGCGTGCCGCGGCGCTGGCCGACCGCCGGCGCTTTCTCGCCGGTCCGACCGGCTGCGGGCTGTGCGGCATCGAATCGCTCAGCGAAGCGATGCGCTCGCAGCAGGGGGTCGTCGACGGCGCGCGCTTTTCGCCGGACGAGATCATGGCGGCGGTCGGGGCCGTCGGCGTGCATCAGGTGCTCAACGCCGAGACCCGCGCGGTGCACGGCGTGGCATTCTGGACTCGCGAGGAGGGCATCGTCGCGGCACGCGAGGATGTCGGCCGCCACAACGCGCTGGACAAGCTCGCCGGCGCGTTGGCGCGGGCCGGGCGCACCGGCGCCGGCGGCATCGGCGTGCTGACCAGCCGCATCTCGGTGGAGATGGTGCAGAAGGCGATCGCCACCCGCATTCCGGTGATCGCCGCCGTGTCGGCGCCGACCGCGCTTGCGGTGCGCACCGCGGAAGCGGCCGGCATCACGCTGGTCGGCATCGCGCGGCGCGACGGGTTCGAGTTGTTCACCCACGCCCACCGCATCGCCGCCAGCGAGCCGGCCCATGCCAACTGACAAGCTGGTGCGCATGGCCAACCAGATCGCGCAGTTCTTCGCCACCCAGAAGACGGCGCATGCCGCCGCCGACGTCGCCGATCACCTGAAGAAATTCTGGGATCCGCGCATGCGCGACGAGATTTGCGCGCATCTGGCAGGCGGCGGCGCGGGCCTGTCGCCGGTCGCGCGCGAGGCGGTCGCGCTGCTCGCGGCTGAGCGTCACGCCCTTTCGCAGTGATCCACGCCTGACGTTGCGCCCGCAAACGGCATCGTCGTCAGTCGTGGGTTTTGGCCGGGCAGTGGGAGACTTCCCATCGCGCCGCCCATTGACGCTATCAAGCGGCTGCCGCTTACTCCGATCCGTCACGGTTCTCCGGGTCAACGCCCGGAGCGAAGAGGGAAGCCGGTGCGCGGGCGCTCGTCGTCGTCACCGCAAAGCCGGCGCTGCCCCCGCAACTGTAAGCGGCGAGCCCTGTCCCATCGACGCCACTGAGGAAACGTTCTCGGGAAGGCCGGATCAGGGCGCGGAGCCGCGAGCCAGGAGACCTGCCGCGACGCTGAGACTATTCCTCGGGCGGGGTGTCCCGGTGGTGCGCAAACGTCGTCCGTGCCGGTCTTGGCGCGTGCGCCGGCGCGACCGCGGCGCCCCGGTCCCAACACAAGGGGTTATGCCGTGTCGTCATCGTCCGTCTCCGTCGCCTCGCTCGGCACGCCGCGCATCGGGCCGCGGCGCGAATTGAAGGTCGCGCTCGAAAGCTTCTGGGCCGGCAAGTCGGATGCGGCCGCGCTGCAGGAGACCGCCGCCGCGTTGCGCGCCGCCAACTGGGCGCGCCAGCATGCGCGCGGCGTCACCGTCATTCCCTCGAACGATTTTACGCTCTACGATCATGTGCTCGATGTGAGCGTGATGGTCGGCGCGATCCCGGCCGTGTATGGCTGGCGCGGCGGCGAGGTGCCGCTCGACGTCTACTTCGCGATGGCGCGCGGCGCGCAAGGGGCGGGCGATCATGCCGCCGCCTGCGGCCATGGCCACAGCCACGGGCACGGGCACGGGCACGGGCACGACGGCCACGGCGCGCCGGCGCAGGAGATGACCAAGTGGTTCGACACCAACTATCACTACATGGTGCCGGAGTTCGCCGCCGATCAGGCGTTCACGCTCGCCTCGATAAAGCCGGTCGATGAATATCGCGAAGCCAAAGCGCTGGGTTATGCGACGCGGCCGGTGCTGCTCGGCCCC
>JBDHSY010000126.1:0-7721 GCA_039808405.1 Xanthobacteraceae bacterium | reverse complement strand
CGCCCGGCGATGGCGGCGACGGCGACCGCGATCATCGCCCCCGAGATCAGCCCGCCCGGCAGCGCCGCCGCGGCGACGGCGAGGCCGCCGGCGGCGCCGATGGCGAGCGTTTCGCCGGTGATCAGGATATCGCTACGGCTCGGACAGGGAACGGCAAAACGCATGACGGGGTCCGGATGGCGCGCCGTTATGGCAAATCTTCCGGCGAGCGACAAATGCGCTCGCGATGCCGTTGTCACGGCGCCGCCGTGGGTCGATAATGGCCGCCTCCGAAAGGGATGCCGGATATCCGGGAGGAAGAAAAATGTCTGTGATGCGATCGGGGATGTGGGGCCTTGCCGCGCTCGCGGGGCTGGCCGTGGTGCTGGCGGGGATGCCGGCCGAGGCGCTGACCATGCAGGAATGCAGCGCCAAGTATCAGGCGGCGAAGACCGCCGGCACGCTCAATGGCCAGAACTGGGCCGCGTTCCGCAAGGCGCAGTGCGGCGAGGCGGCGGCAGCGACGCCTGCGGCCAAGCCCGCAGCCAAGCCCGCCGCCACGACGGTTGCGGCGACGAAGCCGGCCGCGACCGGCAACGCCGTGTTTCCGTCGGCGATCGCGCCGAAGTATGCCAAGGAAAAGCCGTCCAAGGCGCGCATGCACACCTGCGTCGATCAGTACAACGCCAACAAGGCGGCCAACGCCAACGGCGGCCTGAAATGGATTCAGAAGGGCGGCGGCTACTACAGCGAATGCAACAAGCGGCTTAAAAGCTGAGCCGCCGGCAGCGTTGCAGCAACTCCGCTGAACGACATCCGGGCGCGACCGCGCCCGGACGCAGGGACAAGTCATGGCTCATGAAACCGAGACGCTCGCGGCCTATGTCGCGGGTTTGACATTCGAGGCGATTCCGCCGGAGGTCGCCACCCGCGCCAAGGCGCTGACGCTCGATCTGATCGGTAGCGCCGTGCGCGCGCGGCGCGAAGCGGAATCGACGCCGTCGCTGTTGGCGACGCTCGAGGCGCTCGGCCTCGACGGCGCCGGCCCCGCCACGGTGATGGGCGATGGCAAGACCTATACGCCGGCGGTGGCCGCGCTCGTCAACGGCGCGCTCGGCCATTCGCTCGACTTCGACGACACCCATGCCGATTCCTCGCTGCATCCGAGCGCGCCGGTGGTGCCGGCGGCGTTCGCCGTCGGCGAGGCGGTCGGCGCATCGGGCGCCGAGGTGCTGACCGCCATCGTCGCCGGCTACGAGGTGTGCTGCCGGCTCGGCAACGCGCTCGACCCGACCTCGCATTATGCGCGCGGCTTTCATCCGACCGCCACCGCCGGCACCTTCGGCGCGGCGGCCGCGGCGGCAAAGCTCTATCGCCTGCCGGCGGAGCGCGTCGCCGCCGCCTTCGGCGTGTCCGGCAGCCAGGCCGCCGGCTCGCTGCAATTCCTCGAGAACGGCGCCTGGAACAAGCGTTTTCAGGTCGGCGCGGCGGCGATGAACGGCGTCGTCGCGGCGACGCTGGCGAAAGAGGGGTTTGTCGGCGCCAGCGATCCGATCGAGGGGCGTTACGGCCTGCTGCACGGCTATACCGACGACGCTCA
This sequence comes from Xanthobacteraceae bacterium, assembly GCA_039808405.1. Lineage (GTDB taxonomy): Bacteria > Pseudomonadota > Alphaproteobacteria > Rhizobiales > Xanthobacteraceae > PRO6. Next base: position 6,142 of record JBDHSY010000126.1, on the reverse strand, counting down.
CCCCGACAAGGCGGTGGCCGGGCTCGGCCGCGTCTACGAGACCATGAAGATCGGCGTCAAACCCTATCCGAGCTGCCGCTACACCCACGCCGCGGTCGAGACGCTGATCGCGATGCGGCGCGACCACAACCTGACCCCGGAGCGCGTTACGGCGGTCGAGATCGGGCTGCACCGCAACGGCATCACGCTGACCGGAGACGCCGCCACCAAGCGCCATCCGCGCAGCATCGTCGGCGGCCAGTTCTCGATGTTCTTCACCGCCGCGCTGGCGCTGGAGCAGGGCTCGTTCGGCTGGGACGACTATGCCCGCCTCGGCGACCCGGCGATCGATACGCTCGCCGACAGAATCGAGGTGGTGCAGGACGACCGGCTGGAAATCGGCCGCAGCCATCCCTTTGGCGCGCGCGTCACCGTCACGACGGAGGGCGAGAGCCATGAGCGGCTCGCCATCGATCCGCCGGGCGAGCCGTCGTCGTTCCCCGACGAGACGGCGATGCGCGCGAAATTCCTGCAACTCGCGCGTCCGGTGCTCGACGGCGGCGCCGAGCGGTTCGCCGACGCTTTGCGGACGATGGAGACGTTCGAGCGCTTCGCCACGGTGACGCAGCTGGGCCGCGCGTGACGCCTTACGGCGCGACGTTCGCCGCGAGAAACTCCACCGCCGCCTGCGCCCCGCCCGCGCCGTGCGCAATGCCGAGGGCGCGCAACCCCGTCTCGATCACGCCGAGCGTGCCGAGCACCGTCGGCGCGTTGACGTGGCCCATATGGGCGATGCGGAAGCCGCGCCCGGCGAGGTCGCCGATGCCGGTGCCGAGCACCACGCCGCATTTGTCGCGGCAGTAGGCGGCGAGCGTCGCGGGATCGAACCCGGATGCGGTCACCGCCGTCACCGTGTCGGCGCGCTCGCCGGCCGCCTCGATGTTGAAGCCGAGAGAACCGGCGCTGGCCCATGCCGCGACCGCGGCGCGCACCGCGCCGGCGAGCAGGCGGTGGCGGGTAAACGCCGCCTCCAGCCCTTCCGCGTGCAACAGATCGAGCGCGGCGCGCAAGGCGAACAACAGATGCACCGGCGCGGTGCCGGCGTATTTGCGATAGTGCTCCTCGCCCTCGCGCGCGGTCCAGTCCCAGTAAGGCGTGCGTAGGTTGGCGCGGGCGTGCGCCTCGCGGGCGCGCGGCCCGGCGGCGACGAACGCCAGCCCGGGCGGCGTCATCAAGCCTTTCTGCGCTGCCGCCATCGCGACGTCGATGCCCCAGGCGTCCATCTCGAACGGCATGCAGCCGAGCGAGGCGACGGTATCGACCATCAACAGCGCGTCGTGGCCGGCGGCGCGGATCGCCGCGGCGATTGCCGGGATGTCGTTGACGACGCCGGAGGCGGTATCGACCTGCACCACCAGTATCGCCTTGATGGCGCGCGCATCGTCGCGCTTCAGCCGTGCCTCGACCTCCCCGGGGCGCACCGCGCGGCGAAAACCGCCCGGCAGGACGTCCACGTCCACGCCGAGCATGTGCGCGGCTTCGCCCCAGCCGGTGGCGAAGCGCCCGCTTTCCAGCACCAGCACCTTGTCGCCGCGCGAAAGCGTGTTGGTCAGCACTGCCTCCCAGCCGCCGTGGCCGTTGGCGATGTAGATGTAGGGCCGCATGCGGGTGCGAAACAGCGCCCCGAGATCGCGCAACAGGCCCTCGCTCAGTGCCACCATCTCGTCGGAATAGATGTCGATGGCCGGGCGGTGCATGGCGCGCAGCACCTCGTCGGGCATCGTGGTCGGCCCCGGAATCATCAGAAGCTCGCGGCCCGCGCGCACGGTCATCGATTGTCTCCATGAAGAGGCCGGCGGCGGCCGGCATTCTTTCTTAGCGCGGCCGGCTGCAAAGCGGTATCCGCCTCGTGCAACGCACGCGCGGCGCGAACGGGCTTGCGCCGCGCCGTCGCGGCATCGACAATCCGGCGCAGCGGCAAAGGGGGCTTTGATGACGAACCGGACGGCGATCGACGCGAGCCTGCGGCAGGCGTGTGACAGTGGCGCCATTGCCGGCGCCGTCGCCATGGCGACGACCGGTGCGGAGGTGATCTATCGAGGCGCGTTCGGCCGGCGCGACCTGACCCGCGCCGAGGCGATGACTGCCGACAGCGTGTTCTGGCTCGCCTCGATGACCAAGGCGATCACGACGGCGGCGGCGTTGCAGCTCGTCGAGCGGGGCCGGCTGTCGCTCGACGGCCCGCTCGGCCATCTCGTGCCCGAACTCGCCGCTCCGCAGGTGCTCGAAGGGTTCGCCGCCGACGGCGCGCCGCAACTGCGCCCGGCAAAGAGCGCGCCGACATTGCGCCAGCTTCTGACCCATACCGCCGGCTACTGCTACGATATGTGGAACGGCGCCATGCTGCGCTATCTGCAGGCGACCGGCACGCCGAAAACCTCGACCTGCCGCAACGCCGCGCTCAACGTGCCGCTGATGTTCGATCCCGGCGCGCGCTGGGAATACGGCGTCAACATCGACCTGGTCGGCAAGGTGGTGGAGGCGGCCAGCCACCAGCGGCTCGGCGCCTATCTGCACGACAACCTGTTCGCGCCGCTCGGCATGCGCGACACCGCGTTCAGGATCGGAGACGCGCAGCGCCAGCGCCTCGTCGCCATGCATGCGCGCGCGGCCGACGGCAGCCTTGCGCCGATGCCGTTCGAGGTCGAGCAGGCGCCGGAATTCGAGATGGGCGGCGGCGGCCTTTACGGCACGGCCGCCGATTATCTCGCCTTTGCCCGCATGATCCTCAACAAGGGCACGGCGAACGGTCACCGGATCCTGCGGCCGGAGACGGTGGCGATGATGGGCGAGAACCAGATCGGCGATCTCGCCGTCACCCGGATGATGTCGGCGGTGCCGGCGGCCAGCAACGACGTCGAACTGTGTCCGGGCGTCGCCAGGACATGGGGGTTCGGCTTTCTCGTCAATACCGAGCGGACGCCGGAAGGCCGCAGCCCCGGCAGCCTCGCCTGGGCCGGGCTCGGCAACACCTATTACTGGATCGATCCGTCGCGCGATGTCGCCGGCGTCGTGCTGATGCAGGTGCTGCCGTTCGGCGACGCAAATTGCCTCGATGCGTTCGCGCGCTTCGAGCGCGGCATCTATGCCAGCCTGCGCCAGCCGGTATAGAGCGCAAGCCGGGTGTCAGGCCGGCAGCAATCCCTCGGCCTCGGCCAGCGCCTTCAGCGAGGTCTGCGGCCGCGCGCCGATGTGCTGGATCACTTCCGCGGCGGCGAGCGCGCCGAGTTGCGCGGCGGCGGCGTGCCCGGTCCCGTTCACCAGGCCGAACAGAAAACCCGCGGCAAACAGGTCGCCGGCGCCGGTGGTGTCCACCAGCTCCTTGATCGGGTGCGCCGGAACCGGCGTCAGACTGTTCGGCGCCACGACGATGCAGCCCTTTTCGCTGCGCGTCACCGCCGCGAGCCGGACGTCCTTCTGCAACTGCGTCAGCGCGCCGTCGAAATCCGACGTGCCGTAGAGCGCATGCAGCTCCGCCTCGTTGGCGAATACGAGATCGACGGCGCCGGTGCGCATCAGGCTCAGAAACTCGTCGCGGTAGCGATCGACGCAGAACGAATCCGACAGCGTCAGCGCCACCTCGCGCCCGGCGCCGTGGGCGATCGCCGATGCCTTCAGGAACGCCTCCTTGGCCTGCGGCGGGTCCCACAGATAGCCTTCGAGATAGGTGAAGCGCGCGGCGGCGACGGCGGCCGGATCGATATCGTCGGGGGCGAGGCTTTGCGCCGCGCCGAGATAGGTGTTCATGGTGCGCTCGCCGTCCGGCGTCACCAGGATATAGGAGCACGCCGTCGCCGCGCCGTTGCCGGCGGCGGGGGTGTCGAAGGCGACGCCGACGGCGCGGATGTCATGGCGGAAGGCGCGGCCGAGATGGTCGTCCCTGACCTTGCCGACGAACGCCGCGCGCGCGCCGAAATTGGCGAGCCCGGCGATGGTGTTGGCGGCCGAGCCGCCGGAGATTTCCATCGCCGGCCCCATCGCGCCGTAGATCGCCGCGGCGCGCGCCTCGTCGATCAGCGCCATGCCGCCCTTGGCCATGCCGTGGGCGACGAGAAAATCGTCCTCGGTGCGGGCCATGATATCGACGATGGCGTTGCCGATGCCGAGGACGTCATAGGTCGCTGAGCTCATGAAGGGGTCCGGAAGCTGGTCAGGCGGGCGGGGAAGGAGTAAGCGCGACCTACACGATCCACCGTCCGCCAGCAAGCGCAGGCCCGAACCCCCGTGATGCTCCGCCATATCGTCACCGTCTCGACCGGCACGGCGCTGTCGCGCCTGACCGGCTTCGCCCGCGACGTGCTGACGGCGGCGCTTTTGGGCGCCAGCCCGGTGGCCGACGCCTTCCTGGCCGCGTTCCAGCTCGTCAACGTGGCGCGGCGGCTGTTGACCGAAGGCGCGCTCAATGCCGCGCTGGTGCCGGCCTGGCTCGACCGGCGCGCGCGCGACGGCGAAGCGGCCGCCGCGGCCTTCGCCGGGCGGGTGCTGGGCACGCTCGGCCTGATCACCGTGATCGCCGCGGTGGTGCTGGGGCTCGCCATGCCGGCGGTGATCGCGCTGGTCGCGCCGGGCTTCGGGAGCGAACGGCTCGGCTTTGCCGTCGCTGCCGGCCGCCTGATGCTGCCCTACCTCGCCTTCGTCGGCCCGGTCGCGGTGCTGATGGGTCTCCTCAACGCCCGGCGCGCTTTTGCGCTCGCGGCGTTCGCGCCGCTGCTGTTCAACCTGTCGCTGATCGCGATTCTGATCGTGCTGTTGTGGCGCGGGCAGGCCGCGGCGACCGCGGCGCTGGTGCTGGCGGCAACGGTCGGCGTCGCCGGTTTTCTGCAACTGGCGGTGCTCGGCACGCAGGCGCGCCGGCAGGCCACGCCGCTCAAGGTGACGTTCGACGCGCCGATGCGGCGTTTTCTTGCCCGTGCGCTGCCGGGCGCGGTGGCCTCCGCCATGCCGCAGCTCATGGTGCTGGCCGGCGTGGTCGCGGCCTCGGGCGCACCGGCCGCCGTGGCCTGGCTTTATTTCGCGAGCCGCCTGATCGAACTGCCGCTCGGCCTCGTCGGCGTGGCGATGGGCACCGTGCTGGTGTCGGAACTGTCGCATGCGAGACATGACGCCTCGGCCTTCGCGCAGGCGCAGCGGCAGGGGGTCGTGCTGGCGTTCGGCCTGTCGCTGCCGGCCGCCGCCGGGCTCGTCGTGCTGGCGGAGCCGATCGTGCGCGTCCTGTTCCATCACGGCGCGTTCGGTGCCGGCGACGTCCATGCCACCGGGCAGGCGCTGGCACTGCTGGCGCTCGGGCTGCCGGCGCAGGTCGCGGTCAAGACGCTTGCCGCGGCGTTCTTCGCCCGCGGCGACACCGGCACGCCGCTGATCGCCACGCTCGCCGCGGTTGTCGTGGCGCTGATCGGGGCGCTGGCCCTGGCGCCGTGGTTCGGCGTCGCCGGCATCGCGCTGGCGCTGGCGGCCTCCGCCTGGGTCGCCGCAGCATGGCTCGGCGTGCGCGCGGTGCGTGACGGGCATCTGGTGCTCGGCGCGGCCGTGGGCGTGCTCTTTCGCATCGCGCTGGCCGCGGCCGCGATGGGCGGTGCGCTTGCCGCGGCGATGGCGCTATGGCCGCCGCCCGCGCATGCGGCGGGCGCGGCGCTGCATGTGGCGGCGCTGATTGCCGGCGGCATCGCGCTTTACGGCGCGCTGCTGGTGGTGTTCGGCGCGGTCGACCGCTCCGCCGCCACGGCCTTGCGCGCCGCCATCGCGCGTGGCAAGGACGGCGCGGCGAACGACCCTTCAAGGACCTCCCGTCATGGCGGCGAAGCATAACGATCTGGTATTTTCCGGCGTGCAGCCGACCGGCAACCTGCACCTCGGCAACTATCTCGGCGCCATCGTCAACTTCGTGAAGTTGCAGGAGACGCATTCCTGCATCTATTGCGTGGTCGATCTGCACGCCATCACCATGCCGCCAGCGGTGTGGGGCGGCCCGGAGGAACTGGCCCGCTCGACGCGCGAGGTGACGGCGGCTTTCATCGCTGCCGGCATCGATCCGAACAGGAACATCATCTTCAACCAGAGCCAGGTCGCTGGCCACGCCGAACTGACCTGGGTGTTCAACTGCGTC
>JBDHSY010000125.1:0-7796 GCA_039808405.1 Xanthobacteraceae bacterium | reverse complement strand
TGCCCGGCGTCGAGGTGATGATGGTGCCGAGCACCGCCAGCGCGTTGGCGTTGCGCAGCTTCAGCGCGTCGGCGACGAAGCCGGCGTTGCGCTCGCGCCGCTTGAGGCCGAGGATGATGCCGGTCACCGCGATGTTGGAGCGGACGATATCGACGAACACCCGCCAGCCGAGCTGCACGATCGCGCGCGGCCGGCGGAGTTGCACCGGCGGCGGCTCGAGCAGCAAAAGCCCGCGCGGCGCGATCAGCGCGACCAGCGTGCCGAGCACGAGGTGGCCGGGCGACAGCGACTGGTTGAGCAACAGCCACAGCGCGAACAGGCCGAGCGACACCAGCGGGTAGGGCAAAATGGCGCGCGCGAGCGTTCTCATGGCCGCGCCTCGGTGGCCTGGCCGGGCGGCGGCGGGATGCCGCGGCCGCTGGTGCCGTCGGCGGTCGCGTAGAGCGACTGCGCCGTCGCCTGCATGTAGCGCATCACCGGAGCGGCCTCGATCGTCATCGCCACGCACAGCATCACCAGCACGGCGACCGGCGCCAGCTCGACGGCGAGCACGCGCGGCACGCTGCGCTCGATCGGCGCCCAGAAGGTGCGGATGCCGGCGCGTGTCATGGCGATGATGGTGGCGAGCCCCGAGACGATGATGACCGCGAGGAAGGCCCATACCGCCGTCGACGGCATCGGCGCCGCGACGCCCGGCGCCGCCGCGAGAGCCGTTTCGACGAGGCCGGCCGGGTTGAGCATGGCGGTGAGCAGCACGAATTTGCCGATGAAGCCCGACAGCGGCGGCAGCCCGGCGAGCAGCAGCGCGCAGGCGAAGAACGACAGGCCGAGCACCGCCAGCGTGGCGGGGGTGGCGACGCCGACCTCCTCCTCGTGCTGGGATTCGTCCTCGGTGCCGTCGCCGAACGCCTCCATGGTGACGGCGAGCATGTCGGCGCCGGCGGCGCGGCCGCGTTCGACCAGTTCGATCAGCAGGAAGAAGGCGGCCAGCGCCAGGGTCGAGCTGACGAGGTAGTACAGCATGCCGCCGGTCACCGAGACGCCGCCGATGCCGATCGCCGCCAGCACCGTGCCCGACGACACCAGCACGGCGTAGCCGGTCATGCGCGGCATGTCCTGCGCGGCGAGAATGCCGATCAGGCCGTAGACCATCGTCATCAGGCCGCCGAACAGGATCCAGGTGCTGCCGAAATGCGCCGATGCGCCGGCCGCGTCGCCGAACAGCAGCAGCGACAGCCGCAGCACCACGTAGACGCCGACCTTGGTCATGATCGCGAACACCGAGGCGACCGGCGGGGTGGCGGCGGCGTAGGCGGTCGGCAGCCAGAAGCCGAGCGGCCACATGCCGGCCTTGACCAGGAAGGCGATGCCGAGGATCGCCGCGCCCGCTTCGAGCAGCATGCGGTTGTCGTCCGGCACGGTAGCGATGCGCTGGGCGAGGTCGGCCATGTTGAGCGTGCCGGTGACGCCGTAGATCAGGCTGACGCCGATCAGAAACAGCGAGGAGGCGGCGAGGTTGACGGCGATGTAGTGCAGCCCGGCGCGCACCCGCGCGAGCCCGGTGCCGTGCAGCAGCAGGCCGTAGGACGCGGCCAGCAGCAGTTCGAAGAACACGAACAGGTTGAACAGGTCGCCGGTCAGGAAGGCGCCGTTCAGTCCCATCAGGAGCAATTGGAACAGCGCGTGGAAATACGGTCCGGCGCGGTCCCAGCGCGCCAGCGAGAAGGTCAGCGCCGCGCAGCCGAGCACGGCCGTGAGCGCCACCATCATCGCCGACAGCCGGTCGAGCACCAGCACGATGCCGAACGGCGCCGGCCAGTTGCCGAGCGGATAGGTGCGGCTGATGCCGGCACCGGGGGGGCTTGCGTCGGCCATCGTCATCAGCGCGATGGCGATCGCCAGCAGGCCGAAAGTCGAGGCGAGGCTGAGCGCGGTGCGCAGGGTGCGGCGGCGCTCGTCGAGCAGCAGCATCAAGGCCGCCGCCACCAGCGGCAGCAGGATCGGCGCGATCACCAGATGGTCGAGCGCCCGCGTCATTGGCCCTGCTCCCGGCCATCGACGTGATCGGTGCCGGTCAGGCCGCGCGAGGCCAAGAGCACCACGAGGAACAGCGCGGTCATGGCGAAGCTGATGACGATGGCGGTCAGCACCAGCGCCTGCGGCACCGGATCGACGTAGCGCGCGGTGGCATCGACCACGCCCTCGTACAGGATCGGCGGCGCGCCGGTGCGCAGCCGTCCCATGCCGAAGATGAACAGGTTGACGGCATAGGAGATCAGCGACAGCCCGATGATGACCTGGAAGGTGCGCGGGCGCAGCAGGAGCCAGACGCCGGAGCCGGTCAGCGCGCCGATGCCGATGGCGAGGATGATTTCCATCACCGCGCCTCCGTCGGCGTCACCGCCACTTCCGCCGCCTCGGCGGCCGAGCGGACGGCGCGGTGCGTGCGCACCGATTGGTGGGCCAGCGCGATCAGCACCAGCACGGTGGCGCCGACCACCAGCGCGAACACGCCGATATCGAAGGCGAGCGCGCTCGCGATCGGCGTCTTGCCGACCAGCGGCAGTTCGGCATAGCCGAAATACGAAGTGAGGAAGGGCCGCGCGAACGGCCACGCCGCGATGCCGGTCAGCGCCGCCAGCATCAGGCCGGCGCCGATCCAGCGCACCGGCAGGATGCGCAGGCGGTCCTCGACCCAGCGGGTGCCGAACGCCATGTATTGCAGGATGAAGGCGACCGCCATGGTGATGCCGGCGACGAAGCCGCCGCCCGGCTGGTCGTGGCCGCGCAGCAGCAGAAACAGCGCGATCACCGTGACGGTCGGAAACATCAGCCGCATCACCACCGAGGGCACCATCATCGAATCGGCGATGGTGGCGCCGCGCCGGCGCTCGGGATGGGCCTCGTCGTAGCGGTTCTGGGTGCGCTGCTGCTCGGGCGTCTCGACGCTGTCGGCGGCCGGCCGGAAGCGGCGCAACAGCGCGTAGACGGTGAGCGCGACCACGCCGAGCACGGTGATCTCGCCGAGCGTGTCGAAGCCGCGGAAGTCGACCAGAATGACGTTGACGACGTTCCTGCCGCCGCCCTTGGTGTAGGCGTTGTCGATGAAATACTGGCCGATATTGCCGACGCCGGGCCGCGTCATCACCGCGTAGACCAGCATCGCCACGCCGGCGCCGGCGACGATGGCGACGAACAGGTCGCGAAACCGCCGCAGCGGCGCCAGCGCCGATTCGGTCAGGTCGGGATCGCCGCCCTGCACGCGCTTGGGCAGCCAGCGCAGGCCGAGCAGCAGCAGCACGGTGGTCACGATCTCGACCAGCAGCTGGGTCAGCGCGAGGTCGGGCGCCGACAGCCAGATGAAGGTGACGCAGGTGACGAGCCCGGCGCCGCCCGTCAGGATCAGCGCGGCGAGCCGGTGGTACTTGGCCTGCCAGGCGGCGCCGAGCGCGCACAGGATGCCGACCAGCCACACCAGCGCCAGCACCGGGTCGATCGCCGACGGCGCCGGCCGCCAGGCCCCGAGCCCGCGCAGCGTCAGCGGGATGGCGGCGGCGACCAGCGCGGTGCCGACCAGCAGGCGCAGCTGCGGTTGCAGCCGCCGGGTGCCGAGGAAGCCGGCGATGGTGCTGGCGAAGCGCCACGACAGCACCACCATGACCCGGTCGAAGATGCGCTGGTCGCGGATCAGGGCGCTGAACGGCGGCCCCTCGATGCCCTTCTTCAGGTAGCCTTGCAAGGCGAGATAGAGCGCGACCCCGCCGGCCAGCGCGATCACGCTCATCACCAGCGGCAGCGTGAAGCCGTGCCACAGCGCGAGGCTGTAGGCCGGCGTGGCGGAGCCCAGCACGGAACGCACCGCGGTGTCGAGGAAGGCGCCGACGGTGATGCCGGGGATGATGCCGACGATCAGGCACAGCAGCACCAACAGCTCGATCGGAAACCGCATCCAGTGCGGCGGCTCGTGCGGGGTGCGCGGCAGGTCGGTCGGCGGCGGCCCGAAGAAGGCGCCGTGGATGAAGCGCAGCGAATAGGCGACGCTGAAGGCGCCGGCCAGCGTCGCGCCGTAGGGCAGCATGTGGTCGAGAATGGTGCCGACGTGATCCTCGACCGTCTCGGCGAAAAACATCTCCTTGGACAGGAAGCCGTTGAGCAGCGGCACCCCGGCCATCGCGGCGGCGGCGACCATGGCGAGCGTGGCCGTCACCGGCATGAAGCGGTAGAGGCCGCTCAAGCGGCGGATGTCGCGGGTGCCGCTCTCGTGGTCGATGATGCCGGCGGCCATGAACAGCGACGCCTTGAAGGTGGCGTGGTTCATCATGTGGAAGATCGCCGCCACCGCCGCGAGCGGGCTGCCGAGCCCGAGCAGCAGCGTGATCAGGCCGAGATGGCTGATGGTCGAATAGGCCAGAAGGCCCTTGAGGTCGTGCTGGAAGATGGCGAGGTAGGCGCCGATCAACAGCGTTGTGAGCCCGACCGAGACCACGATCACGAACCAGGCGTCGGTGCCGGCGAGCGCCGGCCACAGCCGCGCCAAAAGGAACACGCCGGCCTTCACCAGCGTCGCCGAATGCAGATAGGCCGACACCGGCGTCGGCGCCGCCATCGCGCTCGGCAGCCAGAAGTGGAACGGAAACTGCGCGCTCTTGGTGAAGGCGCCGAGCGTGATCAGCACCACCACCGGGACGTAGAGGCTGTGCGACTTGATCAGCGGCGCGGCGTCCAGCACCTCGTCGAGGTCGTAGCTGCCGACGATGTGGCCGATCAGCAGCACCCCGACCAGCAGGCTGAGGCCGCCGATCGAGGTGACGGTCAGCGCCATGCGGGCGCCGTCGCGGGCGGCGGCGTTGTGGTGCCAGTAGCCGATCAGCAGGAACGACAGGAGGCTGGTCAGCTCCCAGAAAAAGACCAGCTGAATCAGGTTGCCGGACAGCACGATGCCGAGCATCGAGCCCATGAACGCCAGCAGCAGCGCGAAGAACCGCGGCACCGGGTCCTTCGGCGACATGTAGTAGCGCGAATACAGCACCACCAGGAGGCCGATGCCGGTGACGATCTGCGTGAACAGCCAGGCGAAGCCGTCGATCCGCAGGGTGAAGCTGAGGCCGAAGTCCGGCAGCCAGTTGGTGGTGGCGACGACGGCCTCGCCGCTGGCCATGACCGGATAGAGCGAGGCCGACAGCACGAGGCAGGTGCTGGCGACGCCGCTGGCGAGCCAGGCCTCCGCATTGCGCGCATTGGCCGGCAGCAGGGCCGCGACCAGACTCCCGACAAAGGGCAGAGAGACGACGGCGACGAGAAGCGCGTCATACGGCATCGCCGGTCATCAGTCCCTTTGCGCTGCGAGGTTCGGGGGGCCCGGAATCTGACAGGATGCCGGCATTATGGATGACTTAATTGGGCACAAGCAAGGCGTTCGTGCCCGCCCCGCCACACGCGCGAAACGGTGATGGCGAAGGAGAGCACGACCCGGGTGGGCGCCTGTAGTCCTTCATGTTAGAAAAGTTGCGCTGGTCGCGCCACCGCCGTGTTGCCGCACCCGTATTTTCCGGGATCTATGCCGGCGGCAGCGGGGTGGTCCGGGCGCGGCGCGCCGACGCCTTGGTCCTGGCGAGAAGCCGCATCAGGTCGCGCACGTCCTTGTCGGCGAGGTCGGCGAAGATGTCGGCGATCCACGCCTTGTGCTCGGCGGCCATCCTGCGGAAATCGGCGCGGCCGAGCCGGGTCAGGCGAATCACCTGCACGCGGCGGTCGGTCTCGGAGGTGCGGCGGTCGATATGGCCGGACTCCGTCAGCCGCTCGACCAGACCGGTGACGTTGCCGTTGGAGACCATCATCCGCTTGGAGACGTCCGACAGCGTCATGCCGCCCGGCACCTTGTCGAGTTGCGCCATCAGGTCGAAGCGCGGCATGGTGACGCCGAAGCGCTCGCGCAGCCGGCGGCGCACCTCGCCCTCGATCAGCGTGGTGCAGGTCAAAAGCCTGAGCCACAGCCGCAGTTCCTCGCCGTGGTCTTCGGGCAGCTCGGCGGCCTTGGTCTCGGAATCGAGGATCATGGTGGTCCCTTGCTGATCTGGTGGTGGATGCGGCGGCGCTATTCGGCGGCGCGCAGGCTGTCGGTGTCGGCGGCGCGCCCGGCCCGCGTGCGCGGCCGTGCCTTGAGCTTCAGTTCGGTGAGTTCGGCGCGCTCGCGCACGCTGTTGCGGTCGATCTGCTCCCGGCCGGGCCGGTATTGCGGCGGGCAATAGACGTGGGCGGCGCCGTACCAGGCGGCGGCCTTGAGGGTGAAGGCGGGGTCGACCAGGTGCGGGCGCGCCAGCGCCACGAGGTCGGCGCGGCCGGCGGCGAGGATGGTGTTGACCTGGTCGGCGCTGGTGATGTTGCCGACGCACATGGTGGCGACGGCGGCCTCGTTGCGGACCTGATCGGAAAACGGCGTCTGGAACATGCGGCCGTAGAGCGGCTGCGCGTCGCGCGTGGTCTGCCCGGTCGAGACATCGACGAGATCGACGCCGGCCTCGGCAAAGGCGCGCGCCACCTCGACGGCGTCGTCGCCGCTGAGGCCGCCCGGCTCCCAGTCGGTCGCCGAAATGCGCACCGACATCGGCTTGTCCGCCGGCCAGGCCGCGCGCATCGCGGAAAACACCTCCAGCGGAAAGCGCAGGCGGTTGGTCAGCGACCCGCCATAGGCGTCGGTGCGGCGGTTGGTGAGCGGCGAGATGAAGCTCGCCAGCAGGTAGCCGTGGGCGCAGTGCAGCTCCAGCATGTCGAAGCCGCAGCGCGCGCCGCGCGCGGTGGCGGCGACGAAATCCGCAACGATGCGGTCCATGCCGGCACGGTCGAGTTCGCGCGGCACCCGGCTGTCGGGAAAGTAGGGGATCGGCGAGGCCGCGACGACGTCCCAGCCGCCGGTCTCGAGCGGCCGGTCGATGCCTTCCCACATCAGTTTGGTTGCGCCCTTGCGCCCGGCATGGCCGAGTTGCAGGGCGAATTTCGCCGCCGAATGGGCGTGGACGAAATCGACGATGCGGCGCCACGCCGCCTCCTGCGCGTCGTTCCACAGCCCGGCGCAGCCCGGCGTGATGCGCGCGTCCGGCGCGACGCAGGTCATCTCGGTGAACATCAGCGCGGCGCCGCCGACGGCGCGCGAGCCGTAATGCATCAGGTGGAAGTCGCCCACCAGGCCGTCCTCGGCGGAATACATGCACATCGGCGACACCACGACGCGGTTGCCGAGCGTCATGCCGCGCAGCCGCAGCGGCTGGAACATCGGCACCGCCGGGCGCTCGACGTCGACGTCGAACCCCTGCGCGCGCACGGTCCGGGCGAAGGCGCGATCGGCCTCGGCGACGAAGGCGGGCGCGCGCAGCGCCAGATTGTCGTAGGTGATCGCCTTGGAGCGGGTCATGACGCCGAAGGCGAACTGCACCGGATCGAAGTGCCAGAAGCGGCGCACGTGCTCGAACCACACCAGCGACACGTCGGCGGCGTGCTGGGTCTTCTCGACCTCCTCGCGGCGGCCGGCCTCGTAGCGCGACAGCGCCTGCGCCACCGTCGGCGCGTCGCGCATCGCCTCTGCCAGCGCGATGGCGTCCTCCATGGCGAGCTTGGTGCCGGAGCCGATGGAGAAATGCGCGCTCGCCTTGGCGTCGCCGATCAGCACCATGTTGCCGCGCACCCAGCGTCCGGTGCGGATCATCGGGAAATTGCGCCACAGCGAGCGGTTGACGAGCAGCCGGTGGCCGTCGAGGAAGCGGCCGAAGATCGCTTCCATGCGCCGCGCCGAGTCCTCTTCA
>JBDHSY010000124.1:0-7799 GCA_039808405.1 Xanthobacteraceae bacterium | reverse complement strand
GATCGAGACGGCGCTGAAGGCCGGCAAATCGGTGGTCACCGCCAACAAGGCGCTGATCGCCCGTCACGGCGTGCGGCTTGCCACGCTGGCCGAGCGTCACGGCGGCGCGCTCAACTTCGAGGCGGCGGTGGGGGCCGCCATTCCCATCGTCAAGGTGCTGCGCGAGGGGCTGGCCGGCACCCGCATCAACCGCGTCTACGGCATCCTCAACGGCACCTGCAATTACATCCTGACCCGCATGGAGCAGGAGCGGCTGTCGTTCGCCGCGTGCCTGAAGGACGCCCAGCGGCTCGGCTACGCCGAGGCCGATCCCTCGTTCGATGTCGACGGCCACGACACCGCGCAGAAACTCGCGATTTTGGCGAGCCTCGCCTTCGGCACCAAGGTTGCCGAGAAGGCGGTGTTCGTCGAGGGCATTTCCTCGATCATGCCGGAGGATCTGCAGGCAGCCGAAGACCTCGGCTATCGTGTCAAGCTGCTCGGCGTCGCGGTACGCACCGAGACCGGCATCGAGCAGCGCGTGCACCCCACCATGGTGCCGCGTTCGTCGTCGATCGCCCAGGTCATGGACGTAACCAATGCCGTCACCATCGACGGCCACGGCATTGCGCCGATCACCCTGATCGGCCCCGGCGCCGGCGGCGCCGCCACCGCGTCCGCCGTCGTTGCCGACATCGCCGACGTGGCGCGGGGCGTGCGCGCGCTGCCGCTCGGGCAGCCGGCCGCGGGGCTCGTCGCGACCCAGCAGGCGCCGATGCGGAGCCACGAGGGTGGCTATTACATCCGCCTGATGGCGCGCGACATGCCGGGCACCGCGGCAGCGATCGCCCGCCGGCTGGCCGAGCAGAACATTTCCATCGAGTCGATCGTGCAGCGGCGCCGCAACGGGGCCGGCGGCACGACGCCCGCGCGTGGCGCGCCGTCGATGCCGGTGATCCTCATCACCTATGCGACCAGCGAGGACGCCGTGCGCCGCGCCATGCAGGCGGTCAAGCGCGACCGCGTCATCGCCGGCCGCGCGCAACTGATCCGTATCGAGAAGAATTAGAGCATGATCCCGAAAAGTGGGAACCGGTTTTCGGACATGATCATGCGCAAACAAAAAGATAACCAACGAGTCTGATTTAACGCGGTTGAGTCGGATTCCAGCGGAGCGCAGCAGTGCTTCGTCCGGCCGTTTGAAGGAGTTTTGGCGAATGTCCACGATCTCAGTGCCCCCGCAGCAACTGCTCGAACGCATTCTGACCCTCGAGATCGTGCGGGTGACCGAGCGGGCGGCGGTGTCGGCGGCGCGGCTGCGCGGCCGCGGCGAGGAGAAGGCGGCCGACCAGGCCGCGGTCGATGCGATGCGGCGCGAACTCAACAAGCTGCCGATCGAAGGCACCGTGGTGATCGGCGAGGGGGAGCGCGACGAGGCGCCGATGCTGTTCATCGGCGAAACGGTCGGCATCAAGACCGGACCGAAAGTGGACATCGCCGTCGATCCGCTCGAAGGCACCGTGCTGTGCGCCAAGAACATGCCGGGCGCGATCGCCACCATGGCAATGGCCGAGGGCGGCACGCTGCTCAACGCCCCCGACGTCTACATGGAAAAGATCGCCGTCGGCCCCGGCTATCCGGCCGGCGTGATCGACCTCGACGCGCCGCCCGAGGACAACATCCGCAAGCTCGCCAAGGCCAAGGGCGTCGCGCCGGAGGCGATCACCGCGCTGGTGCTCGACCGCCCGCGCCACGCCGCGATCATTGCCGCGGTGCGCGCCACCGGCGCCGCGGTGCGGCTGATCACCGACGGCGACGTCGCCGGCGTGATCCACACCGCCGACCCCGACAACACCGGCGTCGATATCTATATCGGCACCGGCGGCGCGCCCGAAGGCGTGCTGGCGGCCTCGGCGCTGCGCTGCATCGGCGGCCAGATGCAGTGCCGCCTGATCCTCGACACCGAGGAGAAGCGCGAGCGCGCCGCCAAGATGGGCGTCGCCGATCCGCGCAAGATCTACGGCATCGAGGACATGGTGAAGGGCGACTGCCTGTTCGCCGCGACCGGTGTCACCGACGGCTCGCTGCTGCGCGGCGTCAAGTTCCGCAAGGACGTGATCGAGACCGAGACCGTGGTGATGCGCTCGGTCACCGGCACCGTGCGCATGATCCGCGCCGAGCACCGGCAACTGGAAAAATTCCATCTCGATTGAGGCATGCGCGATGGCCGTCAGGGCGCTGGTGTTCGACGTGTTCGGCACGGTGGTGGACTGGCGCGGCAGCCTGATCGACGATCTCTCCGCATGGGGCCGCGAGTGCGGTCTCGACGGCGACTGGACCGGTCTGGTCGATGCCTGGCGCGGCGCCTACAAGCCGTCGATGGACGAGGTGAGGGCGCACCCGGAGCGCGGTTTCGTGGTGCTCGAGGATTTGCAGCGCGCATCGCTCGAACGGCTGGCGCCGCGGTTCGGCCTGTCCTCGCTGAAGGATGACGATCTCGACCACATCAACATGGGCTGGCGGCGGCTGAAGCCGTGGCCCGACAGCGTCGCCGGTTTGACGCGGCTGAAGGCGCGCTTTCTCATCGCGCCGCTGTCGAACGGCAATCTTGCGCTGACCGCCGGCATGGCGAAGCAGGCCGGCCTGCCGTGGGACGTGGTGTTCGGCAGCGACCTGTTCGGCCACTACAAGCCGGACCCCGACGTCTATCTCGGCGCGGCGCGACTGCTGCGGCTGTCCCCCTTCGAGCTGATGATGGTGGCCGCCCACAACAGCGATCTGAAAGCGGCGCAGGAGCTCGGACTGAAGACGGCGTTCGTGGCGCGGCCGACCGAATACGGCCCGCACCAGACCAGGGATTTTGAAGCAGAGGGCGACTGGGACGTGGTGGCGCGCGACTTCGGCGACCTCGCCGACCGGCTTGGCTGTGCCTGAGGCCGCACCCGCTTTCCTCGGCGTGACGCGCTCGGCCACCGGCCGGCGATGGCGCGACCGGCTCGACGAGCGTGGGGCCGCGCGGGCGCTGGCGATCGCGCAGACGCATCAGGTGCCGGAGTTGCTGGCGCGGGTGCTGGCCGGGCGCAACGTCGACCTCGACGCGGTTGCCGACTTTCTCGATCCGACCATCCGCAAGCTGTTGCCCGACCCGTTCACCGTCACCGACATGGAGCGGGCGGCGCGCCGCCTGGCCGATGCGGCCACGCGCGGCGAGCGCGTGGCGATCTTCGGCGATTACGACGTCGATGGCGCGACCTCGGCGGCGCTGTTGGCCTGGCATCTGCGCCACTGCGGCCTCGATCCGCTGATCCATATTCCCGACCGCATCTTTGAAGGCTACGGCCCGAACGTCGAGGCGGTGCGCTCGCTCGCCGAGCGCGGCGCCACGCTGCTCGTCTGCGTCGATTGCGGCACCACCAGCCTCGAGCCGCTGGCGGAAGCCAAGCGGCTCGGCATGAGCGTGGTGGTGATCGACCATCACCAGTGCAACGACGAACTGCCGGCGGTCGACGCGCTGGTCAATCCCAACCGCCCCGACGATCTGTCCGGGCTCGGCCATCTCGCCGCCGTCGGCCTCGTGCTGCTGACGCTCGTGGCCGTCAACCGCGAACTGCGCGGACGCGGCTTCTGGACGCCCGAGCGGCGCGAGCCGAATTTGCTCGACCAGCTTCATCACGTCGCGCTCGGTACCGTCGCCGATGTCGCGCCGCTGATCGGGCTCAACCGTGCACTGGTCGCCAAGGGACTGATCGCGCTGCGTCGCCGCGACCATGTCGGTCACACCGCGCTGATGGACGTGGCGCGGCTCAGCGGCCCGCCGGAGGCGTGGCACCTCGGTTTCATGCTCGGGCCGCGCATCAATGCCGGCGGCCGCATCGGCCGCGCCGATCTCGGCGTGCGGCTGTTGCTCGAAGGCGATGTTTCCGAAGCCGCAGCGATCGCCGCCGAACTCGACCGGCTCAATCAGGAGCGCCGCGTCATCGAACAGGCGGCGGAGGCGCAGGCCGAGGCCGAAGCGCTCGCCGCGCTCGGCCTCGAGGACAAGGCGGCGGTGATCGTCACCGCGCAGGACGGCTGGCATCCCGGCGTGGTCGGTCTGGTCGCGGCGCGGCTCAAGGAGAAGTTCGGACGGCCTGCGTTCGCGATCGCGTGGGGGCCGGGCGAGGGTGGGCTGGGCACCGGCTCGGGGCGCTCGATCCCCGGCGTCGACCTCGGCCGCGCGGTGCGGCAGGCGGTTGCCGACGGCGTGCTGGTCAAGGGCGGCGGTCACGCCATGGCGGCCGGCGTCACGCTCAAGCGGGCGCAACTGCCGGAGTTTCGCGCCAGCATCGAAAAGGCCCTGGCGGAGAGCGTCGCCGTGGCGCGGCAGGCCAACCGGCTGTCGATCGACGGCGCGGTGAGCGCGCGCGCCGTGACGCCGGAACTGGCCGCGACGCTGGAGCGGGCCGGGCCGTTCGGGGCCGGCAATCCCGCGCCGGTCCTGGCGTTGCCGGCGCACCAGCTCGTCTATGCCGAAGAGGTCGGGCAGGCGCATGTGCGCGTCCGCCTGAAGTCGGGCGACGGCGCGCTGGTCAACGGCATCGCTTTTCGCGCGGTCGGTCAGCCGCTCGGCACCGCGCTGTTGGCGGCGCGCGGCCAGCCGCTGCATGTCGCGGGCACCTTGAGCATCGACCGCTGGCAGGGCACCGAGCGCGTGCAGCTGCGCGTCAGCGATATCGCGGTCCCCGATCGCGGGCCGGAAACGATCCGGTAGAGGGGGATTTTGAGCATCATGCCGAAAGCCCCGTATTCTTGCTTTTCGTTCGCTTTGGTGTCCCGGATGCGATGCGGCGCAAGCGTAAGCGCTGTGCCGCTTCGCAGATCCGGGACCGTTATGAACAATGCCACTGGTATGATCCCGGTTCTGCGGCGCAACGTTGCACGCTGCGCCGCGCCCGGGATACGAGGCTTCGCCTAGCCGCCGCGCCGCAGCCGCGCCAGCACCTCGAGCCCGCCGTAGCCGTCCGGCTTCATCCCGGCCTTGCGCTGGAAGTCGCGCACCGCGCGCATGGTGGCATTGCCGACGCGGCCGTCGGTGCCGCCGGTGTCGAAGCCGGCCCGCGTCAGCCGCGTCTGCATCTCCTGCACCTCGGCGAGCGTCAGTGCGCGCTCCGAGCCGGGGAAGGGCGTTGCGAACGGTCCGCCGCCGAGGATGCGGTCGCCGAGATGGACGATCGCGAGCGCATAATTCATCGACGGATTGTAGCTGCGCACCGCGTAGAAATTCGGCCCGAGCAGAAAGGCCGGACCGCCGCGCACCGGCACCCAGAGTTTTGCGCTGGCCTGCGGCTGCGGGAACGGTTTTGCGTCGGCGCGCGTCACGCCGGCGGCCGCCCACGCCGCGTAGCTGCGGCTGCCCTCGCGCGTGCCGTCGGGCGCGCGCACCTCATAGCCCCAGTGCTCGCCGCGGCGATACTTGCCGCGCCTGAGCAGGAAGCGGGCGCTCGAAGCCAGCGCATCGTCGGGTTTTCCGAACGGCGAGACGCGGCCGTCGCCGTCGTAGTCGAGGCCGATGTTGAGCCACACCTCGGGCATCCATTGCGTGTGGCCCATGGCGCCGGCCCACGAGCCGCGCATCTCCTCCGGCGTGCTCCAGCCGCGCTGGACGATGGTGAGCGCGTTGATCAGCTCCGTTTCCCAGTAGCTGCGACGGCGCGGCTCGCGCCATGCCAGCGCCGCGAGCGAGGGAAACACCGGCCGCATGTGGTTCTTCTGCACCAGCGGGTCGCCATAGGCCGACTCGATCCCCCACAGCGCCAAAAGCGTGCCGCGCTCGACGCCAAAATCCTTTTCGATGCGCGCGAACAGACCGGCGTGCCGGCGCAGCGCCTCCTTGCCGGCGATCAGCCGCCAGTCGGAAACGCGGCGGTTGAGATATTGCCAGATCTGTTCGTTGAACTCGGGCTGCGCGCGGATCTTCTCGAACACGCTCATGTCGGGTTCGAGCGAGCCCATCACCCGGTTGTAGGTCGCATCCGAAATGCCGCGGGCGGCGGCCCGGATGCGGAACTGGGCGCGCCACTGGTCGAAGCCGGCGGGCGCGGCCAATCCAGGCCGAACCCCGGCGAGCAGCGCGGCGGCGCCTGCGGCAACCGTCAGCACGGCGCGGCGACTGGCTCCGGCCCTCGCAGGAGCGGGAGGGGAATCGTTGCGGCTCATGGCGCCAATGTAGCGCGGGCCGGGCCCCGACGGCAAAATTGGCGCGCGTCGGGCGGCCGCGCGGGAACCGGAACGAAAAAAGGCCGGGGTGCGCCCGGCCTTTCGCATTCAAGTGGGGTGCCGTTTAGTCCTTGGCGCGCTCGACGTAGGAGCCGTCCTCGGTCATGACCACGACGCGGGTGCCGACGCCGATATGCGGCGGCACGCCGGTGCGCACGCCGTTGGACAGCACCGCCGGCTTGTAGGAGGACGACGCGGTCTGGCCCTTGGTCACCGGCTCGGTGTCGACCACCTCCAGCGTTACCCGCTGCGGCAGGATCAGCGCGATCGGGTTGCCGTCGTGCAGCGACAGCTTGGCCGTCATGCCTTCCTGCAAGTAGGGCGCCGAATTGCCGACCACGTCCCTGGACACCTGCACCTGATCGTAGGTTTCGGTGTTCATGAAGTGGAAACCGTCGCCGTCCTCGTAGAGGAAGTTGAACTCGCGGTCCTCGACGGTGGCGCGCTCGACCTGGTCGGTGGTCTTGAAGCGCTCGGAAATCTTTACGCCGTCGCTGATCCGGCGCATCTCGATCTGGCTGACCGGGGTGCCCTTGCCGGGGTGGATGTTCTCGGCGGTCAGGACGACGTATAGCTTGCCGTCAATGTCGAGCACGTTGCCCTTGCGGATCGAACTGGCGATGACTTTCACGAAATGGCTTCCTGAGTTGAACGAAAGGGGCGCGGAACCCGTGGCGGGGCGCGCCGGTCGGGCCGTTTCGTGGCGCAACATACTGATTTGCGCCGCCGACGCCAGCCTTTTGCGGGCCGGATCGAGGGTCTGATGGCTGAAACCGCCGCCTCGCCGTGGTGGGCGCCCGAGCGCCACGCCGACCGCCGGCCGTTTCTGGCCGCCCGCGGCCGCATCACCCGTAAGCTGCGGGCGTGGTTCGAGGCCGAGGGGTTCGTCGAGGTCGAAACCGCCGCGCTGGCCGTCTCGCCCGGCAACGAAACCCACCTGCATGCCCCGGTGGCGACGCTCGCCACCCCCGACGGCCGCCGGCTGTCCCGTTACTTGCGCACCTCGCCGGAGTTCGCCTGCAAGAAGCTGCTGGCCGCCGGCGAGACGCGGATCGTCGAGTTCGCCCGCGTGTTCCGCGACCGCGAGCGCGGCGACCGCCACCTGCCGGAATTCACCATGCTCGAATGGTATCGCGCCGGCGAACCCTACGAGGCGGTGATCGCCGACTGCCTGAACGTGATCGCGCTGGCCGCCGCGGCGGCCGGGACGCGGCGCTTTGTCTTCCGTGAAGTCGAGGCCGATCCTTTCGCGGTCGAGCGGCTGACGGTGGCCGAGGCGTTTACGCGTTATGCGGGCATCGACCTCTTGGCCACCGTGCGCGGCGGCGAGGGCGACCGCGCCGCGCTGGCCGCGGCGGCCGCGGGACGCGTGCGGATCGAGGCCGACGACACCTGGTCCGATCTCTTCAGCAAGCTGCTGGTCGCCGATATCGAGCCGCAGCTCGGGCGCGGGCGGCTGACGGTGCTGTCCGATTATCCGGCGCCGGAGGCGGCGCTGGCGCGGCGCAAGGCGGCCGATCCGCGCGTTGCCGAGCGCTTCGAGATCTATGCCTGCGGCGTCGAAC
>JBDHSY010000123.1:0-7816 GCA_039808405.1 Xanthobacteraceae bacterium | reverse complement strand
GCAGATAGTTCATCCCGGCGAACTCGATCAGGATGCCGGAGGTGTAGGCACCGACCGCGTAGAAGGCGCTGTGGCCGAGCGAGAACTGTCCGCTGGCGCCGGTCAGGATGTTGAGCGCCAGCACGGCGAGGCCGTAGATCAGCACCATGGTGAGCTGGAACACGACAAAGTTTTTGACGAACAGCGGAATGGCGATGAGCGCGACAAGCGTCACGGCGCTCGAAACGGTGCTGAAGGCAAGGCGGCTGCGGGAGGCGCTGGTCCCGGTCATGGCGATGTCGTCCTGAAGGCTGCTCATGATCACACCCGCTGCACGACGGTGCGGCCGAACAGGCCGGTCGGCTTGAAGACGAGAACGACGACGATCAAGGCAAGCGCGATCGGCAGTTTCAGTTCGTTGCCGGCGCCCGGAATGTAGGTGCCGACCATGTTCTCGAACACGCCGACGAGAAGGCCGCCCACCACGGCGCCGAGCGGGCTGGTGAGGCCGCCGAGAACGGCGGCGGCGAAGCCGTAGAGCAGAACGCCGCCCATCATGTTCGGCTCCAGAAACACCACCGGCGCGATCAGGATGCCGGCGACGGCGCCGATCGCAGCCGCCATTCCCCAGCCGAGCGCGATCATCCAGCTGGTATTGATGCCGACGAGGCGCGCCGATTCCGGCAGGCTCGCCGCGGCGCGCATCGCCAGCCCGATCCGGGTGAAGCGGAAGAATACGTAGAGGAACGCCAGCATGGCGAAGGTGACGCCGATCATGCCGGCCTGATGCGTGCTGACCAGCTCGCTGCCGAGGAACGGCGCGGTGCCGAACGGGGTCGGGAACGGTTTTACGGTAAAATCCCAGATCAGCCCGGCCACGCTGTTGATGATGGCGAACAGCGCGATGAAGCCGGCGACGTTGGTGAGGGCCGGGGCCTTGGCGAGCGGCTTGAACAGAGCGCGCTCGATGGCGATGCCGGCCGCGAACGACAGCGCCACGGTGAGGACGAAGGCCCACCAGAACGGCATACCCCACTGGATCAGCTGCCAGGCGACGAAGGTCGAGAACATCGCCATCTCGCCTTGGGCGAAATTGAAGTTGTCGATCGCGGTGAAGATCATCACCACCGCCAGCGCCATGCCGGCATAGATGGCGCCGGTCGAAATGCCCGCCAGCACCTGGTTCCAGAACAGCTCCATTCCCGTGCCCCCTCAGTAGCCGAGATACGAGCGGCGAACGCTGTCGTCGCTTGCGATCTCGGCCGCGCTGCCCGTCATCACGATGCGCCCCGTCTCGATGACGTAAGCCGTCTCGGCAAGCTCGAGCGCGAGCTGCGCGTTCTGCTCGACCACCAGGATCGTCACCTTGTCCTCGCGATTGATCTTGCCGAGAATCTGGAACAGCTCCTGGACCACCAGCGGCGCCAGCCCGAACGACGGCTCGTCGAGCAGCATGAGGCGAGGCCGCAGCATCAGGGCGCGCGCCACCGCCAGCATCTGCTGCTCGCCGCCCGACAGCGTGCCGGCCTGCTGCTGGCCGCGCTGGCGCAGCACCGGGAAGTGGCCGTACATGCGCTCGATGTCCTCGGCGATCGCAGTCCTGTCGGAGCGCGAGATGGCGCCGAGTTGCAGGTTCTCCTCCACCGTCATGGTGGTGAAGGTGCCGCGCCCCTGCGGCACATGGGCGATGCCGAGCTTGACGATGTTCTCGGTGGGTTTTGCGAGGATCGGCTTGCCGTCGAACTCGATCGCGCCGCTGGTGCGCACCATGCCGCAGATGGCGCGCAGCGTCGTGGTCTTGCCGGCGCCGTTGGCGCCGAGCAGGGTGGTGACGCTGCCCTCGTCGAGCGCGAAGGCGACGCCGTGCAGCGCCTGAACCTGGCCGTAATAGGCGCGAAGGTCGTTGACCGTGAGCAGCGTCGTCATGCCTTGCCGTCCATGTGGCCGCTCCCGAGATAGGCTCGGATCACCTCCGGATCGGACCGCACCTGCGCCGGCGTGCCTTCGGCAAGCTTCTTGCCGAAATTGAGCGCCACCACATGATCGGCGATGGTCATCACCAGCCCCATATGGTGCTCGACGAGAAGCACGGTGACGCCCTGCTCGTCGCGGATGCGGCGGATCAGGTCGCCGAGCTGATAGACCTCTTCGTGGTTGAGGCCGCCGGCCGGTTCGTCGAGCAGCAGGATCTTTGGGCTCGCCGCCAGCGCGCGGGCGAGCTCGACGCGTTTCTGCGTGCCGAACGGCAGCCCCGACGTGACGCTATCGGCAAGGTCCGCAAGGTCGAGATAGGCGAGGATGGCGGCGACGCGGCTGTCGATCTCGTGCTCGGTGCGGCGTGCGCGCGCAAGTCTGAGCGCATCCGAGACGACGTCGCCGCCGGTTTTGGAATGGGTGCCGATGCGGACGTTGTCGCGCACCGTAAGGTTGGGAAACAGCGCCACGTTCTGGAAGGTACGGCCGATGCCGATCTCGGCGATGCGGTGCGGTGGGCGGTTGAGGATGCTGATGCCGTCCAGCAGCACATCGCCCTTGCTCGGCTGATAGAGGCGGCTCAGGCAATTGAACAGCGTCGTCTTGCCGGCGCCGTTGGGGCCGATCAGCCCGAGAATCTGCCCCTGTTCGAGATCGAAGGAAACGCCGTTCAGCGCAATGATGCCGCCGAACACGACGCTGACGTCGCGCACCGCGAGCAGCGGCCATGGCCCCTGTGTCGCGCCGGCTTGCGTCATCGGCCGCATGTCCCCGGTTCGGACCCGGCGGGACGCTGGCGGCAGCGGCTATTTGATTCCCACCACCTCGCGCGCAATCCTCCCTCCCTTTGCTTTGGCTTTTTTGTTGTCGCCGGTCGGTCTCGGTCTTGCGACGCCGCCGTTCAGCGCGGCTTCGATATCCCTGACCATCGCCACCAGGCGCGGTCCGATGTCGTTGAGCAGGCGGTCCTCGGCGAAGCGGAACGCCGGCGCCCCGCAGTTGAAGGCGTAAGGCCCGGTGCCGTCGTTGAGGTTGAGGGCGACGCCGGCCGCGTGCACGTCGTCCTGCCATTCGCCCACCGAGATCGCAAAGCCGTACCTGGCGACGGTTTCGCCGGAGCGGGCGATGCCGTCGCGGATTTTTGGCCAGCGGTTGCCGTAATGGTCGCGCAGGTCGCGCATCAGCTGCGCGCGTTCTTCCTCCGGCAGCGCCCACAGATAGGCGCGTCCCATCGCGGTGGTGGCGATCGGCACGCGCGAGCCGACGTCGAGCTGCACGCCGAGCGCAAGGCCGTCGCGGCTCTGGCCGAAGTAGATCATGCTGAGGCGGTCGCGGCCGCCGACCGCGACGGCCCCGCCGGTTTGCCGCATCACCTGCTCGCGATAGGATTCCGACAGATGGCGGATGCCGAGATTGGCGAGCGCGGCATAGCCCAGCGCCATCGCCGCCGGGGTGAGCTGATATTTTTCGAAGCGCGGAATTTGCGCGAGGTAGCCGAGCTTGGTGAGCGTATAGGTGAGGCGCGAGACGGTCGGCTTGGGCAGGCCGGTGCGCGCGGCCAGTTCCTGGTTGCCGAGCAGGCCGTCATGCGGGCGAAACGCGCGCAGCACCTCGAGGCCGCGCGAGAGCGCAATGACGAAGTTGCGATCCGTCGCAACCTTCTTCGCTGGGCGTTTCATGTGTCGGCCGTTCTCGTTGACAACAAACGCTCTTCAAAATATCCCTCATTGTCAAGATGCGAAATCTAATTTCGCGGAGCGGAATACCCGGATCGACCTGAAAGGGAGAGCGCCGTGAGCGACGTGGTCAGGTATGAGCGTCACGATGTCATCGCTATCGTCACGGTCAACAACCCTCCGGTCAATGCGCTCAGCGCCGCGGTGCGCAGGGGCATCAGCGCTGCGGTCGCGCAGGCCGCGAACGATGCCGGCGTGCAGGCGATCGTTCTGGCTTGCGACGGTCGCACCTTCGTCGCCGGCGCCGACATCACCGAGTTCGGCAAGCCGCCGCAGTCGCCGATCCTCGGCGAGGTGATCGCCACCATCGAAAGCTGCCCCAAGCCGGTGGTCGCTGCGATCCATGGCACCGCGCTCGGCGGCGGACTGGAGCTGGCGCTCGGCTGCCACTATCGCGTCGCGACCAGGGATGCCCGGCTCGGGCTGCCCGAGGTCAAGCTCGGCCTGCTGCCCGGCGCCGGCGGCACGCAGCGGCTGCCGCGCGCGGTCGGGCCGGAGCTGGCGGTCAGGATGATCGTCACCGGCGAGCCGATCTCGGCGGCCGAGGCGCTGAAGCACGGCCTGATCGAGGAGATCGTCGAGCAGCCGGTGTCGGGCGCGGAGGCCTTCGCGCGCAGGGTGCTGGCCGAAAAGCGGCCGCTGCGCAAACTGCGCGACGACGGCGAAAAGCTCGCAGCCGCCCGTGCCGACCGCTCGATCTTCACCAGCGCCGCGGCGGCCGCCACCAAGCGCAGCCGCGGGCTGGAGGCGCCGCTGGTGTGCGCCGACGCGGTCGGCTGGGCGCTCGACGTGCCGTTCGACGAGGCGCTCAGGAAAGAGCGCGAGGCGTTCCTCGCCCTCGTCGCCGGCGACCAGTCCAAGGCGCAGCGCTACGCTTTCTTCGCCGAACGCGCCGCCGCCAAGGTCGATGACCTGCCGGAGGGGACGAAGCCGCGCGATGTCGCGCGCGTCGCCATCGTCGGCGCCGGCACCATGGGCGGCGGCATCGCGATGTCGTTCGCCAGCGCCGGCATCCCGGTGACGCTGATCGAGATGTCGGACGAGCCGTTGCAGCGCGGCCTCGGCGTCATGCGCAAGAACTACGAGGCGACCGCGGCGCGCGGCGGCATCCCGGCCGATGCGCCGGCCAGGCGCATGGCGCTGATCACCGGCGCGGTCGGCCTCGACCACGTCAAGGATGCCGATCTGGTCATCGAGGCGGTGTTCGAGACCATGGCGGTGAAGAAAGACGTGTTCACCAAGCTCGACCAGTATGCCAGGCCGGGCGCGGTGCTGGCGTCCAACACCTCCTATCTCGACATCAACGAGATCGCCGCCGTCACCAAACGGCCGCAGGACGTGCTCGGCATGCACTTCTTCAGCCCGGCCAATATCATGCGGCTGTGCGAGATCGTCCGCGCCGACAAGACCGCGCCGGACGTGCTGATGACTGCCGTGGCGATCGCCAAGCGCATCGGCAAGGTGCCGGCGGTGGTCGGGGTCTGCGACGGTTTCGTCGGCAACCGCATGCTGGCGGCGCGCTCGAAGCAGGCGGAAAAATTCCTGTTCGAGGGGGCGCTGCCGCAGCAGGTCGATGCCGTCGTCACCAGGTTCGGCATGCCGATGGGGCCGTTCGCGATGGGCGACCTCGCCGGTCTCGATATCGGCTGGCGCTCGCGCAAGGATCGCGGCGTCACCTCGGAGATCGCCGACGCGCTGTGCGAGGCCGGCCGTTTCGGCCAGAAGACCGGCAAGGGCTACTACAGGTACGAGGCCGGATCGCGCAGCCCCTTGCCCGATCCCGAGGTGGAGAAGCTGATCGAGGAGACCTGCGCGCGGCTCGGCCTCAAGCGGCGCGCGATCGACGATCAGGAAATCCTCGAACGCATGGTCTATCCGATGATCAACGAGGGCGCGCGCATTCTGGAGGAGAAGATCGCCGCGCGCCCGAGCGACATCGACGTGATCTGGCGCTATGGCTACGGCTGGCCGGTCTATCGCGGCGGGCCGATGTATTACGCCGATCAGGTCGGTCTCAAGCACGTCGCCGAGCGTCTCGCCCACTACGCCAGGGCGGTCGGCGATCCCTCGCTTGAGCCCGCGCCATTGCTCAGGCGCCTCGCCGACGAGGGCAGGACTTTTGCGTCGTTGACCGCGACGGCGTGATGGCGATGAGCGCGAGCGGCGCCCGTCCCGTCTATCCCGGCGAAAAATTCTATCCGCCGGGGGTGCGCTGGGACACGCCGATCCCGTCCGGAACGCTGCCGGGCCTGATGGCGACGGCGGCCGCCGATTTCGGCGGGCGCACGGCGATCGCCTTTCGCGGGCGCGATATGAGCTTTGTCGAACTCGAGGAGCGGGTCGAGGCCGCCGCCGCCGCCTTCCTGCGCGCCGGCTGCGGCCAAGGCCACACGGTGGCGCTGTTCCTCGGCAATACGCCCGATCATCCGGTGTGTTTTTTCGGCGCGCTCAAGGCCGGCGCGCGGCTCGTGCATCTGAGCCCGCTCGACGGCGACCGGGCGCTGGCCCACAAGCTGACCGACAGCGGCGCCCGCGTCCTCGTCACCAGCAACCTCGCCGCGCTGATGGCACCGGCGAAGCGGCTGTGCGACCAGGGCCTCGTCGACCGCCTGATCGTGTGCGACGACGACCACTGGGGCGCGGCCGGCAATACGCTGGCACGGCTGCCGGATCATCCGGCAGCCGTCGCCTGGCGCGACTTCGTCGCCGATGCGCCGCGGCCGGCACGGTGGCCGGCGGTCGCGCCCGAGGATATCGCGCTGTTGCAGTACACCGGCGGCACCACCGGCCTGCCCAAGGGCGCGATGCTGAGCCACCGCAACCTGACCGCGGCGGTCGGCATCTACGAGGTGTGGAGCGCACCGGAGCGCGCCCGCCACAACACGGTCGAGCGCGTCATCTGCGTGTTGCCGCTGTTCCATATCTACGCGCTGACCGTGATCCTGATCCGCTGCCTCAAGCTCGGCGATCTGATCTCGCTGCATCAGCGCTTCGACGTCGCCGCGGTGCTCGACGACATCGAGATCAACCGCGCCACCGCCTTCCCCGGCGTGCCGACGATGTGGATCGCGCTTGCCGCCGACCCTTCGCTGGAACAGCGCGATCTCTCCTCGCTGGTCCATTGCGGCTCCGGCGGCGCGCCGCTGCCGGTCGAGGTGGCGCGGGCGATCAAGCGCAAGACCGGCCACAGCCTCAAGAGCGGCTGGGGCATGACCGAGACCTGTTCGCCCGGCACCAGCCACCCGCCGGAGGGGCCGGACAAGCCGGGCTCGATCGGCCTGATGCTGCCCGGCATCGAACTCGACGTGGTGGCGCTCGACGAGCCGACCCGCGTGCTGCCGCCGGGCGAGACCGGCGAACTGCGCATCCGCGGCCCCAACGTCACGTCCGGCTACTGGAACCGGCCGGAGGACACCGCCGCAGCGTTCGTCGGTGACCGCTTTCTGACTGGCGACATCGGTTATATGGACGAGGACGGCTACTTCTACCTCGTGGACCGCAAGAAGGACTTGATCATCTCCGGCGGCTTCAACGTCTACCCGCAGATGATCGAGCAGGCGATCTACGAGCACCCGGCGGTGCACGAGGTGCTGGTGATCGGCGTGCCCGACGCCTACCGCGGCGAGGTGGCGAAGGCGTTCATCGCCTTGCGCCCCGGCGCCGCCCCGTTCACACTGGACGAATTGCGCGCGTTTCTCGCCGACAGGCTCGGCCGCCACGAACTGCCGGCGGCGCTCGCCTTTGTCGACGAGTTGCCGCGCACGCCGGTCGGCAAATTGTCGCGCCACGCGCTGCGCCGGCAGATCGCATCCCACCACCCGACCGCCACAGGAGCTTTGTGATGACAGAGGCCGTTATTGTCGCCACCGCCCGCACGCCGATCGGCAAGGCCTATCGTGGCGCGCTCAACATCACCGAAGGGCCGACGCTGTTCGGCCATGCCATTTCCCACGCGCTGTCGCGCGCCAAAGTGGAGGGGGCGGAGGTCGAGGACGTGGTGATGGGCTGCGCGCTGCAGCAGGGCACCACCGGCGGCAACGTCGCGCGCCGGGCGCTGTTGCGTGCCGGGGTGCCGGTGACGGCGGCCGGCACCACCATCGACCGCCAGTGCGCCTCCGGCCTGCAAG
>JBDHSY010000122.1:0-7958 GCA_039808405.1 Xanthobacteraceae bacterium | reverse complement strand
GTGATCGCGCGGGTGCTGGCGGAGGCCGACGACCATCCCGACGTCGAGGAGCTTTATCGCCGTTGCGCCGCCATCGCCGACAAGATCTCGATCTCCACGGTCTATCGCACGGTGAAGCTGTTCGAGGATGCCGGCATCATCGAGCGCCACGACTTCCGCGAGGGCCGCGCCCGCTACGAGCAGGTGCCGGAAAGCCATCACGATCACCTGATCAATCTGCGCGACGGCTCGGTGATCGAGTTCACCTCGGAGGAAATCGAGAAGTTGCAGCAGGAGGTTGCCGCGCGGCTCGGCTTCAAGCTGGTCGATCACCGGCTGGAACTGTACTGCGTGCCGCTCAACGACGACGACAAAAGCCGCTGAGCCCCTCCGGCACGATCCTGGGCGGAGCCCAGGCCGTTGATATGACAGCATAAATCGCCGGCGCTGGATTTCCCGCGGGCGAGCCTATATGTCACGGGCGCGGGGCCGTCAGGGGCGCCTCGCGCCATCACCGTTGTTTCCGGGTTCCATGAGCGCGCCGCGCAAGCTGCATATCAAATCCTACGGCTGCCAGATGAACGTCTACGATGCCCAGCGCATGGTGGACACGCTTGCGCCGGAAGGTTTTGTCGAGACCGCGAGCGCCGACGACGCCGACCTCGTCATCCTCAACACCTGCCACATCCGCGAGAAGGCATCGGAGAAGGTGTTTTCCGAGCTTGGCCGGCTGCGGGT
The DNA here is from genome assembly GCA_039808405.1 of Xanthobacteraceae bacterium. Classification (GTDB taxonomy): domain Bacteria; phylum Pseudomonadota; class Alphaproteobacteria; order Rhizobiales; family Xanthobacteraceae; genus PRO6. The sequence goes on along the minus strand of JBDHSY010000122.1, from coordinate 7,241 downwards.
GATGAAGGAGGAGGCGGCGCGCCAAGGCCGTGCCGTCAGCATCGCGGTGGCCGGCTGCGTCGCGCAGGCCGAGGGGGCCGAGATCATGCGCCGCGCGCCGGCCGTCGATGTGGTGGTCGGGCCGCAGAGCTATCACAATCTGCCGCAGCTTCTCGAGCAGGCCGCGCGCGAGGGACGCGCGCTCGACACCGAATTTCCGGTCGAGGACAAGTTTGCGTTTCTCAAGGCGCCGACCGGCCGCGCGATCCGCGCCCGCGGCGTGTCGTCGTTCGTCACCGTGCAGGAAGGCTGCGACAAGTTCTGCACCTTCTGCGTCGTGCCCTATACGCGCGGTGCCGAGGTGTCGCGGCCGGTCGAGCGCATCGCCGACGAGGTGCGCCGGCTGGCCGACAACGGCGTGCGCGAGATCACGCTGATCGGCCAGAACGTCAACGCCTATCACGGCGAGGGGCCGGACGGGCGCGTCTGGTCGCTCGGCCGTCTCGCCTATCACCTTGCCGCCATTCCCGGCATTGTCCGCTTGCGCTATTCGACCAGCCACCCGCGCGACATGGACGACAGCCTGATCGAGGCGCACCGCGACCTGCCGGCGCTGATGCCGTTCGTGCATCTGCCGGTGCAGTCCGGCTCCGACCGCATTCTCGCGGCGATGAATCGCCGGCACCGCGCCGACGACTACCGGCGCATCGTCGCCCGGTTCCGCGACGCCTGCCCGGACGTCGCCTTTTCGTCGGATTTCATCGTCGGCTTTCCCGGCGAGACCGAGGCCGATTTTGCCGCCACCCTCGCGCTGGTCGCGGAAATCGGTTACGCTGCCGCCTATTCGTTCAAGTATTCGCCGCGGCCGGGCACGCCGGCGGCGGACATGGGAGATGCGGTTCCCACGGTGGTGATGGACGAGCGGTTGGCACGACTGCAACATCTGATCGACAGCCAGCAGGCGGCATTCAATGCCGCGATGATCGGGCGCACGGTCGATGTGCTGTTCGAACGGCCGGCGCGCAATCCGGGCCAGATCGTCGGACGCACGCCCTATCTGCAGCCGCTGCATGTGATGGCGTCGCCCGGGATCGTCGGGCAGGTGCTGCCGGTCGCGGTGACGGCCCGCGAGAGCTACAGCCTGTTCGGCGATATCGTTGCGGCCGATCCGCCGCCTGCGCGCGGCGCGGCCGCGCAGCCGCAACCGGCGACGGGAGCCTGACCCCTTGCCAAGAGCCACATCGGAGACGCCCGTTGTCGTCACCGGCCGCAAGCCGGAGCGCGAGGCGCCGGCCGCCCATGACGCCGAGGTGATCGTCGCCTTCGACGACAACCGCGCCGCCTCGGTGCTGGTCGGCCCTTACGGCCAGAACCTGGCGCTGATCGAGCGCCGGCTCGGCGTGGTCGTCGATTCGCGCGGCAACCACATCACCATCCGCGGCAGCCGCGACGGCTGCGACGCCGCGCGCCGCGTGCTGGAAAACCTCTATGCGCAGGCGCAGCGTGGCCACGACCTGAGCACCGGCGAGGTCGAGGGCGCGATCCGCGCGGTGATCGCGCAAGGCTCGCTGTTCGAGTTCGACGCCAAGCAGCCGCGCGCCACCTTCGAGGAAATCAACCTGCGCAAGCGCCCGGTGCGGGCGCGCACGGCGGCGCAGGATTCCTATATCCGCGCGCTCAAGCGCAACGAACTGGTGTTCGGCATCGGCCCGGCCGGCACCGGCAAGACGTGGCTCGCGGTAGCGCATGCCGCGCGGCTGTTCGAGCGCAAGGAAGTGGACCGCATCATCCTGTCGCGGCCGGCAGTGGAAGCCGGCGAGCGGCTCGGCTTCCTGCCCGGCGACCTGCGCGAGAAGGTCGATCCCTATCTGCGGCCGATCTACGATGCGCTCTACGATCTGATGGATGCCCGCGTGGTCGAGCGCGCGCTGCAGAGCGGCGAGATCGAGATCGCGCCGCTCGCCTTCATGCGCGGACGCACGCTGACCAACGCCGCGATCATCCTCGACGAGGCGCAGAACGCCACCTCGATGCAGATGAAGATGTTTTTGACGCGGCTCGGCGAGAACAGCCGCATGATCGTCACCGGCGATCCGAGCCAGGTCGATCTGCCGAACGGGCAGGTGTCGGGCCTGGTCGAGGCGACGCGGCTGCTCGACGGCGTCGAAGGCATCGCGCAGGTGCGCTTCACCGCCGAGGACGTCATCCGCCACGAACTGGTGGCGCGCATCGTCGCCGCCTACGAGGGCGCGCCGCCGCGCGCGGCCACCCTACGAAAGGACCAGCCGGACCAGACATGACTGCGACGACCCCTGCCATGCGCCAAGCCGACGACAAACCTCCGCCTGCCGAACCCTGCGCGAGCGCCGCCATCGACGTCGTGGTCGAGGCCGCCCTCTGGCGTGCCGAGCCCGCCGCGGAGGCGGCGGTGACGCGCGCCATTGCCGCCGCGGCCGATGCGGTCGGCGAGGCGGCCGACGTCGCGGTGCTGCTGACCGACGACGACCACATCCGTATCCTCAATCGCGATTTCCGCAAGCTCGACAAAGCGACCAACGTGCTGTCGTTCCCGGCCGCGCCCGCCATGGCCGCGCCGGCGGCCGTCCGCGATGTGCCGCGCTTCCTCGGCGACATCGCCATCGCCTTCGAGACGACGCAGCGCGAGGCGAGCGCCGAAGGCAAGCCGCTGGCGCATCACGTCAGCCATCTTGCTGTGCACGGTTTTCTGCATCTCGTCGGCTACGACCACGAGAGCGACGCCGAGGCCGAGGCCATGGAGGCGCTGGAGCGCCGCATCCTCGCCCGGCTCGGCATTCCCGATCCCTATGCGTCCTGCGATGGAGAGCACTGACATGCCCCAGTCTTCGCAAGCCGCAGCAGCCTCCGACCCGGACAGTAGCAGTCGCCGCAACCTGCCGGTGCCCGTGGCGCACGGCGAGGTGTTGCGGCCGCCATCCGATATCTGGCTGATCCGGGCGCTGCGCGCGCTGTTCGGCTGGAAGGGATCGTCCTCGCGCGCCGACCTCAAGGTCGTGCTCGACGCCAGTTCGGTCGGCGAGACCAGCATTTCCACGATCGAGCGCACCATGATGCGCAACATTTTGGATCTGCACGAGCAGCGCATTGCCGACGTCATGGTGCCGCGCGCCGACATCGTCGCGGTCAAGCGCGACATCTCGCTCGGCGAACTGATGCGGCTGTTCGAGAGCGCGGCGCATTCGCGCCTCGTGGTGTTCGACGAGACCCTCGACGATCCCGAGGGGATGGTCCACATCCGCGACCTGATCGCCTTCATGGCGGCGCGCGCCCGCGTCGATCCGCAGGTCAACGCCAAGCGCAAGAAGCCGTTTCCCGCCGGGCTCGATCTGCGCGCGATCGATCTGGCGATGCCGCTGCACGAGACCGGCATCGTTCGTAAGCTGCTCTATGTGCCGCCGTCGATGCCGGCGGTCGATCTGCTGGCGCAGATGCAGGCCACCCACATCCACCTCGCGCTGGTGGTGGACGAGTACGGCGGCACCGACGGGCTCGTCTCCATCGAGGACATCGTCGAGCAGATCGTCGGCGAGATCGACGACGAGCACGATTCCGACGAGCCGCCGTCCATCGTCCGGCAGGCCGACAGCATCTACATCGCCGATGCCCGCGCCAGCCTCGAGGACGTGGTGGCCACCGTCGGCGAAAGCTTCGTCACCGGCGAAGCGGGCGAGGACGTCGATACGCTCGGCGGCTATCTCGTCGCGCTGGTCGGGCGGCTGCCGGTGCGCGGCGAGATCATCGCCTGTCCGGGACCGTTCGAGATCGAGGTGCTCGACGCCGATCCGCGCCGCGTCAAGCGGCTGCGCATCCGGCCGCGCCGCGAGCCGCCGGACAGCGAGCGCCCGCGCGATCCGCGCCGCCGCGAATCGTCCGACGCGCCGGGACCGGCCTCCGGCGCCGGGAGCGGTACGTGAGCGCTGCGGCGCGCTCGCTTCGCGCGGCCTCGGCATCCGTCGTTCTGTCGTGGGGCTGGCGGCGGGCGGCGATTGCCGTCGCGGCCGGCGCTGCGTCATCGCTGGCGATGGCGCCGTTCGACGCCTGGCCGGTGCTGTTCATCACCTTCCCCGTCGCGGTGTGGCTGATCGACGGCGCGGCCGGCACGCGCGCCAACGGCGCCGGCTCGGCGGCGATCGCCGGCTGGTGGTTCGGCTTCGGCTATTTCGTGCCGGGGCTGTACTGGATCGGCAACGCCTTTCTGGTCGATGCCGATATCTTCGGCTGGCTGTTGCCGTTCGCGGTGCTTGGTTTACCGGCCTATCTCGCGCTGTTTCCCGCGCTCGGCTTCGCCTTGGCGCGCCAGATCTGGCCGCGCGACGCCAGCCGCGTGCTGGCGCTGGCCGCCACGCTCACCGCGGCCGAATGGCTGCGCGGCCATGCGCTGACCGGCTTTCCGTGGAACGCGTTCGGCTATGCGCTGACCGAGCCGCTGGCGCTGGCGCAAACTGCTTCGCTGGTCGGGCTGTGGGGCCTGACCTTCATCGCGGTTGCGGTGTTCGCCAGCCCCGCGGTGTTGCTCGATGCACCCGACACGACGCGGCGGCCGTGGCTCGCGCCACTGCTGGCGCTGGCCGTGCTGGCCGCGATGGGCGGCTTCGGTCTGGCGCGGCTGGCCGCCACGCCGACGCAAAACGTCGAGGCGGTGAAGCTGCGCATCGTGCAGCCCGACGTGACGCAGGACCAGCGCTTCAACTACGCCGCCAAGCAGCCGGTGATGCAAAAATATCTCAAGCTGTCGGAGCGGGCCACCTCGCCGCAATCGACGGGCCTCGACGGCGTCACGGTGCTGATCTGGCCGGAATCGGCATTTCCGTTCTTCCTGAGCCGCGAAGCGGACGCGATGGCGATGATCGCCGAACTGTTGCCCAAGGGCACGGTGCTGATCACCGGCGCCGTGCGCCCGCCCGAGACGCCGCGTGGGGCGCGCATCACCCGCGCCTATAACTCGATCTACGTCATCGGCGACGACGGCAGCTTTCTGTCGGTCTACGACAAGACGCATCTGGTGCCGTTCGGCGAGTATCTGCCGCTGCGCGGCGTTCTGGAAAAACTCGGCCTCGAGCAGTTGACGCGGGTGCGCGGCGGTTTCATCGCCGGTGCGCGCCGTCGCGCGCTGGCGGTGCCGGGCGCGCCAAAAATGCTGCCGCTGGTGTGCTACGAGGCGATCTTTCCCGACGGGCTGATCCCGGAGGGCGAGCGGCCGGGCTGGCTCGTCAACCTCACCAACGACGGCTGGTTCGGCGTCTCCACCGGGCCGCACCAGCATTTGCAGCAGGCGCGGCTGCGCGCCATCGAGCAGGGCCTGCCGCTGGTGCGCGCCGCCAACACCGGCATCTCCGCGGTGATCGATCCGGTCGGGCGCATCACCGCCGAGCTCGGCCTCGGCGTCGAGGGCGTGCTCGATGCGCGGCTGCCGCAGGCGCTTCCGCCGACGCTCTACGCGCGCATCGGCGACGGTCCGGCCTGGCTTGCCGTGCTGGCCGCGGCGTTCATCGCCTTTCGCCGCCGCCAGAAAAACTAAGCCACCAGCAGCGCGACGCCCGCCACGATCAGAACGGTGCCGATCAGTTCGCGCCGCGTCAGCGGCTGGCGGAACGAGACGCGCGCCACGACCTGCGCGAACACCACCTCGATCAGCGCCAGCGTGCGCACGTTGGCGGCGGCGGTCAGCGCGAAGGCGAGGAACCAGAACTGCGAGGCGGCCGCGCCCATGAAGCCGGCCGCGAGCGAGGGCCGCCACAGCCGCAGGATCGCCGCCAGCACCTCGGGCGCGCGCGCCAGCAGGTAGATGCTCAGCACCAGCGTCTGCACGGCGAGCCCGAAGGCGAGCGTATACGATGCCGCGGTGACGAACGAGACGTCCGGCACCGCGAGAATGGCGCCGCGAAAGCCGACCGCCGACAGCGCGAACGCCGCCGCGGCGACGAGGCCGTACAGCGTTGGCTTGGGGTCGCCAAATCCTTTCGCGCCGCCGGGGCGCAGCGCGGCGACGACGACGCCGGCGGTGGCGATCAGGATCGCCGCGACCTTGAGCGGCGTCAGGTGATCGCCGAGGAAGACGAAGCCGAAGATCGCGGTCTGGATCGCTTCGGTCTTGAGATACGCGGTCGTCACCACGAAGGAGCGTTCGTTCATCGCCGCCAGCATCAGGGCGGTGGCGAGAATCTGCGACAGCGCCCCGAGCAGCAGCCACGGCCAGAACGCCGGCACCGGCCAGCGGACGCTGTCGCCGGTCGCGGCGACGATGGTCGCGAAAAACACCAGCGCGAACGGCAGGCCGAACAGGAAGCGGATATTGGTGGCGCCCCAGGTGCCGAGCGGCCCGGTGAGCTGGCGCTGCATCGCGTTGCGCGCCACCTGTCCGAGCGCGGCGACGATGGTGAAGGGGATCCACAGCATGGCAGCCTATAGCGTTTTCAAGCGAAGTGGGAACCGGCCTTTGCCTGGCCATAGCCGGCTCCGGCCCGGCGACGGCCGGTTCGCGTTAAGACAACGCGTCAAAATAATAATTCCGGAGCTTTGCCTTTGATTCCGACGAAAGCAAAAATGTCATCGGGCGGCATCGGGCGCGCGCGGACGGCTCAGCTGTCCGCCTCGGCGGTCACCATGTAGTTGACGTCGAGGTCGCGCGCCGAAATGCTCCAGCGGTCGGCCAGCGGGTTGTAGATCACGCCGGCCTGGTCGGTGACGACAAGCCGGCTCGCGGCGAGATGGTGCGCGAGTTCGTCCGGGGTGACGAACTTGTCCCACTGGTGCGTGCCGCGCGGCAGCCAGCGCAGCACGTATTCGGCGCCGACGATGGCCAGCGCAAAGCTTTTCCAGGTGCGGTTGAGGGTGGAGACCACCATCAGCCCGGCCGGCTTCAGCAGCGCCGCGCAGTGCCCGAGGAACGCGCCGACATCGGTGACGTGCTCGACCACCTCCATCGCCAGCACGATGTCGAAACGCTCGTGCGGATCGATGGCCTCGACCGTGGTGCAGCGGTAATCGACCGACAGGTGGGCGCGCTCGGCATGCAGCCGCGCCGCGGCGATGTTGCTCTCGGAAGGATCGACGCCGACCACCTGGGCGCCGAGCCGCGCCAGAGGCTCGCACAACAGCCCGGCGCCGCAGCCGATATCGAGCACGCGCAGGCCGTCGAGACAGGTCAGGCTGCGCGGGTTGCGCGCGAACTTCGTGCAGGCGGCGTCGCGAATGTAGCCGAGCCGCAGCGGGTTGATCTTGTG
>JBDHSY010000121.1:0-8015 GCA_039808405.1 Xanthobacteraceae bacterium | reverse complement strand
AGGGCGGCGGCCGGGTGCGGCGCGCCCGGCGCGTGGTGGTGGCCGTGGCTGTGCCCGTGCCCGTGGTGGTGCGGGGCGTGATCCATGTGGCGGTCCATGCCGGGGCTCCGCCGCGGTCCGGCGGAGCTACTCTCGCAACGTTATAATATAACGATTGTCGGGTGGGCAAGTCGGTTCCCGACCGGGTTTACGCGCAGCCGGTCCCGCGGTCACAAAAACGGGGCCGCGAGGCCCCGTTTCATGCGTGCGATGGGCGGTTGCAGGCCGCCGCTCAGGTCGCTTTCGAGAACAGCTCCTCGACATAGTCCCAGTTGATGAGGTTCTCGACGAACGCCTTGAGGTAGTCGGGGCGGCGATTGCGGTAGTCGATGTAATAGGAGTGCTCCCAGACATCGACGCCGAGGATCGGGGTGGCGCCGTGCACCAGCGGGTTCTCGCCGTTGGGGGTCTTCGACACTTCGAGCTTGCCGTTCTTGATCGCGAGCCAGGCCCAGCCGGAGCCGAACTGGCCGCCGCCGGCGGCGATGAAGTCCTGCTTGAACTTGTCGTAGCCGCCGAGATCCTGGTCGATCTTCTTGGCGAGCGCGGCCGGCAGCTTGTCGCCGCCGCCTTTCGGCTTCATCCAGTTCCAGAAATGCAGATGGTTGTAGTGCTGGCCGGCGTTGTTGAACAGCGCGGTATTCTTGCCGTACGAGCCCTTGACGATCTGTTCGAGCGACTGGCCCTCGAACTCGGTGCCCTTGAGCAGATTGTTGCCGTTGGTGACATACGCCTGATGGTGTTTGTCGTGGTGATACTCCAACGTTTCCTTGGACATATACGGCGCCAGCGCGTCGTAGGCGTAAGGCAGGTCGGGAAGCTTGAAGGTCATGGCAAAAGGTCCGCGGTGAGGGGAATGTCAGATCGATAACGGAACCCCCGGCAGAGGGTTCCCTCCATTGCCGATATGGACCGCTTCCCCGGCGAAGGCAAGGTTGTGCGGACGGCGGCTCACGTCGCGCTCGGCAGCGCCGCCGCCACCGTGCGCCGCTTCGGCGGCTGCACGTTCATCAGCATCTGGGCGAGCCCCGCGATCAGCCCGACGATCACGCCGGCCCGCCAGGCGACGTCGTAGCTGCCGAGCATGTCGTAGACCAGCCCGCCGCCCCAGGCGCCGACGAACGAGCCGACCTGGTGGCTGAAGAAGGCGATGCCGGCCAGCGTCGTCATGAAGCGCAGCCCGAACAGGTTGGCGACGAGGCCGTTGACCAGCGGCACCACGCCGAGCCACAGCGCGCCCATCGCCGCGGCGAACACCAGCGTCGAGGCCGGCGTCGCCGGGAAATAGAAATAGGCGGCGATCGCCAGCGAACGCACGATATAGATGCCGCCGAGCAGCAGCTGTTTCGGGTAGATGCCGCCGAGCCAGCCGAACAGGTAGGAGCCGATCACGTTGAACAGCCCGATCAGCGCCAGCGCCGAGGCGCTCAGACCCGGGTCGAGCCCGCAGATCGCGATGTAGTTCGGCAGGTGCGTCGTCAGGAACACGAGCTGCAGCCCGCACACGAAGAACGCCACCGACATCACCACGAAGCCGGAATGCGTGAGCGCCGCCTGCACCACGGCGCCGACCGGCTCGTCGGTGTCGTCGGCGCGGTCGATCTCGATCGCGTCCGAGCGTCCGGCGCCGAGCGCGCACGGCAGCATCACCGCGGCGAAGCCGAGAAAGCCGATCAGCGCCACCTGCCAGCCGGCGTTCGAGATCAGGGTCTGGGCCAGCGGCGAGGCGATCACCAGTCCGAGCGAGCCGGCCGCCGAGACCGCGCCCATGGCCGCGCTGCGCTGTGCCGGCGAGACGGTGCGCGCCGTCACCGACATGGCCAGACTGCCGGCCGTGCACGACAGCGCCAGCCCGATGCACAGTCCGGTGCCGACAATGAACGACAGCGCCGAGGTGGCGAACATCATCACCACCAGCCCGACGGCGTAGACCAGCACGCCGGCCACCATCACCGGCCGGCTGCCGTGGCGGTCGGCGAGCGCGCCGACGACCGGCTGGGTCACGCCCCAGACGATGTTCTGCACCGCCATCGCCAGCGAGAAATCGGCGGCGCTGAGCCCGACCTCGTGCAGCAGCGAGGGCTGGAACAGGCCAAAGCTCTGCCGCATGCCCATGGCGAGGCTGAGCAGCATGGCGGTGCCGCCAAGGATCGCCCATCGTTGCACGGCGCTCAGCTCTGCCGCCTTCATGCCTCGGGTCTCCTCGTTGCGTTGGACCGCTGGCGCGGGGCTGGCCGTGCCGGACCGCAGTCTCGCATGGCGGCCGCGGCGTCGCCATGGCGCCCCGCCGCGGGGAAACATGCGCGTGGCGCAGAAGGTGCAGGGCAGCGTGGTGTCAGGGCCGCGTCTGTCCGCTGCCGCGGATGCGGTATTTGAAGCTGGTCAGCTGCTCGGCGCCGACCGGCCCGCGGGCGTGGAATTTGCCGGTGGCGATGCCGATCTCGGCGCCGAAGCCGAACTCGCCGCCGTCGGCGAACTGGGTCGAGGCGTTGTGGGCGACGATCGCGGAGTCCACCTCGTTGAGGAATTTCTCCACGGCGCTTAAGTCCTCCGACAGGATCGCGTCGGTATGGCGCGAACCGTGGCGCTCGATATGGCGGACCGCGTCGTCGACGCCGTCGACCACTTTTGCCGCGATGATCGGCGCCTCGAACTCGGTGTCCCAGTCCTCGTCCGACACCGGGCGGACGCGGGCATCGGCCGCCTGCACCGCCGCATCGCCGCGCACCTCGCAGCCGGCCTCGATCAGTGTCGACAGCAGCGGCTTGAGATGCGTCGCCACGGCCGCGCGATCGACCAGCAAGGTCTCGGCCGCGCCGCAGACGCCGGGCCGGCGCATTTTGGCGTTGAGCACCACGCTTTTCGCCATGTCGAGCTTTGCTGTGGCATCGACATAGACGTGGTTGTTGCCGTCGAGATGGGCGAACACCGGCACCCGCGCCTCATTGCTGACGCGGGCGACGAGGCCCTTGCCGCCGCGCGGCACGATGACGTCGATCAGGCCGTCGAGGCCGCCGAGCAGCAGCCCGACGGCGGCGCGGTCGCGCGTCGGCACCAGCGTGATCGCCGCTTCCGGCAGACCCGCCTCGCGCAACCCCTGGGCCAGGCAGGCATGGATGGCGCGGCAGGAGCGGAAGCTGTCGGAGCCGCCGCGCAGGATCACCGCGTTGCCGGACTTCAGGCACAGCGCGCCGGCATCGGCCGCGACATTGGGACGGCTCTCGAAAATGACGGCGATGACCCCGAGCGGCACGCGCACGCGCTCGATCACCATGCCGTTGGGGCGCTGCCAGCGCTCGGTGACGGCGCCGACGGGATCCGGGATGGCGCGCACCACGTCGATGCCGTCGGCCATCGCGGCCACGCGCGCCGCGTTGAGCGCCAGCCGGTCGACGAAGGCGGCGCTGGCGCCGCCGGCGCTCGCCTCGGCGACGTCCTCGGCATTGGCGGCGAGAATGTCGGCGCTGGCATTGCGCAAGGCCGCCGCCATGGCCGCCAGCGCGCGGTCGATCTGCCCGGCCTCGGCCGTCGCCAGCACCTGCGCCGCCGCGTGCGCCGCCGCCGCGAGGTCGCGCATCAGGCGAGGCAGGTCGGAGGGTGTTTCGACGGTTTTCAGGGGTGCGGTCATATTACGGTTTTCTCAGGCGTCATGCCCGCGCTTGTCGCGGGCATCCACGTCTTACGGCATGTCTTCAAGACAGACGTGGATGGCCGGGACAAGCCCGGCCATGACGAGATATGGGTTCTTAACGCGATCCCGTGAAATCAAAAATACGCTAGCACAAACCAGCGCACTGGCGAAGATACCGATTCATTATACCGGATACCGGCTGCTGCATGCCCGACTACTGCGGCGGCCGCCCGACCACCAGGTCGTCGCGGTGGATCATTTCCTTGCGGCCGCTGACGCCGAGGATTTTGGCGGCCTCCTGCGAGGAGCGTCCGATGATGCGCTCGGCGTCGCCGGCGTCGTAGGCGACGAGGCCGCGGCCGATATCGTGGCCGTCGGGGGCGCAGACGATCACCGCGTCGCCGCGCGCGAACTGCCCCTCGATCCGGGTGATGCCGGCCGGCAGCAGGCTCTTGCCGGCGTACAGCGCCTTGACCGCGCCGGCGTCGATGATGAGGCGTCCCTTCGGCTCCAGCGATCCGGCGATCCAGCGTTTTCGCGCGGCGACCGGGTTCGCAGGTGTCAGAAACCAGGTGCAGGGCCCGCCGTCGGCGATGGCGCGCAAGGGATGGGCGATCTTGCCGGAGGCGATCAGCATGTGGGTGCCGGCGTGCGTTGCGATCTTCGCCGCCTCGATCTTGGTGCGCATGCCGCCGCGCGACAGGTCCGAGCCGGCGGCGCCGGCCATCGCCTCGATCTCGTCGGTGATCGCCGCGACCACCGGGATCAGCCGGGCCTCGGGGTCGAGTGCCGGCGGCGCCGTATAGAGGCCGTCGATATCGGAGAGCAGCACCACGAGGTCGGCGCTGACCATGGTAGCGACGCGGGCGGCGAGCCGGTCGTTGTCGCCGTAGCGGATTTCGTTGGTGGCGACGGTATCGTTTTCGTTGATGACCGGCACCGCGCGCCATTCCAGCAGTTTTGCGATGGTCGAGCGCGCGTTGAGATAGCGGCGGCGCTCCTCGGTGTCCTGCAGCGTGACCAGAATCTGCCCGGCATCGATGCCGTGCCCGGCCAGCACCTTGGCCCAGATGCGCGCCAGCGCGATCTGGCCGACGGCGGCGGCGGCCTGGCTTTCCTCCAGCTTGAGCGGCCGGCGCGGCAGCTTGAGCCGGCTGCGGCCGAGCGCGATCGAGCCGGACGACACCACCAGCACCTCGCGCCTCTCGCGGTGCAGGCTCGCGATGTCGTCGGCGAGCGCCGTCAGCCACGCTTCCTTCACCTCGCCGGCGGCCTGGTCGATCAACAGCGAGGAGCCGACCTTGACGACGATGCGGCGGAAATCTTTCAGGGCGGGGACGGTCATCGATACGTTTCAGCAAATCGCTCTGCCGTCATGCCCGCGCTTGTCGCGGGCATCCACGTCTTGGCGGCGGCTCCAAGAATAAAGACGTGGATGGCCGGGACAAGCCCGGCCATGACAAACAATGAACAAGCCGTCGAAAAGAGTCTCCACATGATCCCATACGATTGCGGTGCGCGCTGAACGGAGGGTGCTGGCGGCGCTATTTTCTGAGCGGAGCGTGATCGCGCCCGGACACCGGCTCCCACGTTTCGGTATCATGCTCGACCGATACGGCCTCGCTGTCCGACGCATCGGCGTCGCGGATCGCGGCGGCGAGCCGCCGCACCGCCTCGTCGACGCCTTGCCGTGTCGCGCCCGAGATCAGCAGCGGGGCCTGTTTGGCTGCGCGCCTGAGCCGATCCTTCTGGGCTTTCAATTCCTCCGGCGTCACCGCGTCGATCTTGTTGAGGGCGACGATCTCCGGCTTGGCAGCCAGCTCCGCGTCATAGGCGTCCAGTTCGCGCCGCACGGTCTTGTAGGCCTTGCCGGCGTGCTCGGTCGTGGCGTCGACCAGATGCAGCAGCACCCGGCAGCGCTCGATGTGGCCGAGAAAGCGGTCGCCGAGGCCGGTGCCCTCGTGCGCGCCCTCGATCAGGCCGGGGATGTCGGCCAGCACGAATTCGTGATCGCCGTTGCGCACCACGCCGAGCTGGGGGTGCAGCGTGGTGAACGGATAGTCGGCGATTTTCGGCCGGGCGGCGCTGACCACCGACAGGAACGTGGACTTGCCGGCGTTCGGCAGCCCGACCAGGCCGGCATCGGCGATCAGCTTGAGGCGCAGCCAGACCCAGCGCTCCTCGCCGGGCTGGCCGGGGTTGGCATGGCGCGGCGCGCGGTTGGTCGAACTCTTGAAGTGGGCGTTGCCGAAGCCGCCATTGCCGCCTTTGGCCAGCACCACCCGCTCGCCGATCTCGGTCAGGTCGGCGATCAGCGTCTCGCGGTCCTCGTCGAAAATCTGCGTGCCGACCGGAACTTTAAGCACGATATCGCGACCGCCCGCGCCGTGGCGGTCCTTGCCCATGCCGTGGGTGCCCTTTTCGGCCTTGAAGTGCTGCTGGTAACGGTAGTCGATCAGCGTGTTCAGACCCTCGACCGCCTCGATCACGACGTCGCCGCCGCGTCCGCCGTTGCCCCCGTTGGGGCCGCCGAACTCGATGAACTTCTCGCGGCGGAACGACACGCAGCCGTTGCCGCCGTCGCCGGAGCGGATATAGACCTTGGCTTCGTCAAGAAATTTCATCGCGCTCACCTATCACAGTTCGTCCGCCGGAATGACAAATTTCCGGCGCAGCCCGGCTCCGCGGCCGCGACGGTTGCCTGCGGGACAGGCAATTCCTAAAGCTGTCGTGAGGCGGCCGCTCCGGCTTTGCCCCGCCGGTGGCCCATGACCGTGTTTGCCCGCCTGTCGCCGTCGAACGACCAGCGCTCCGCCCGCCTGGCCGGCATCGACCTGGTGCTGGCCGGCGTCGGCCTGTTCTCTCTCGGCGACACGGTCGGCAAGATCGTCGTCGCGACCTACGCGCTTGGCCAGTTTCTGCTGCTGCGCTCGGTCACCTCGATCGTGCTGGTGGCGCCGTTCATCTGGCGCGAGCGCGCGCTGTTCCGCCGCCTGCCGCGGCCCGGACTGCATGCGCTGCGCGTGGTCATGTCCACGGTGGAGGTCGCCGCGTTCTTCGCGGCGGTGACCTACCTGCCGCTGGCCGACGTCATCACCTATTACCTCGCCACGCCGATTTTCGTCACCGCGATCGCGGCGCTGGTGCTCAAGGAGCCGGTCGGCTGGCGGCGCTGGAGCGCGGTCGGCGTCGGCTTCTGCGGCGTGCTGGTCGCCTTGCAGCCCTCCGCCGACACGCTGACCTGGCCGGCGCTGATCGCGCTCGGCGGCAGCCTGTCGTTTGCCGCGTCGCTGGTGGCGACGCGATCGCTGCGCGGCGCCCCCGACATCGTGCTGGCGTCGAGCCAGTTCGCCGGCACGCTGGTGCTCGGTGCGATGATGGCGCCGTTCGGCTGGGTGACGCCGGATCTCGGCGGTCTGGCGCTGTTCGTCGCCGCAGGCTGCATCGCGGTCGGCGCGCTATTCAGCGTCAACCGCTCGCTGCGGCTCGCGCCGGCCAGCGTCGTGGTGCCTTACCAGTACACCATGATCGTCTACGCGGTGATCTTCGGCTACCTGGTGTTCGGCGACGTCCCGGCCTGGCATACGCTGGCCGGCGCCGCGATCATCATCGGCGCCGGGTTCTACATCTTCCTGCGCGAGCAGCGGCTCGGCCGCATCAGCGACGGGATCACTCCGCCGCCGGCATGAACGCCGCGATCGGCGGGCTGTCGCGCCGCGCCGCCTGGCGCCAGCGCCGCAGCGAGGCCCACACGCCGCGGTCGAGGCGGAAGCGATCGACCGGCGTCGACGAGCCGAGCGCGAGGAAGCGGTGCAGTTCGACCCCGGTCCACTGGAAGCCGCACTTCTCCAGCACGCGGCGCGAGGCCGGATTGACGACCCGCGCGCCGGCCGCGAGCTCCACCGCGTCGGACGTCTCGAAGATATAGTCGATCACCGCGCGCGCCGCCTCGGTGGCGAAACCGTGGCCCCAGAAGTCGACCCCGAGCCACAGGCCCAGCTCCGGCGCCGCGCGGCCGCTTTCGAGCCCGGCGACGCCGATCGGCATGTCGTCGTGGGCGATCAGGAAGGTCGGCGCGTCGGCGCGGCCGGCCGTTGCCGCAATGACGGCTTCGGCGTCGCGCAGCGTAAAGGGATGCGGCAGCCGGCGGGTGTTCTCGGCGATGCGGCGGTCGTCGGCGAGGCACGCAATCGCTTTTACGTCCGCGAGCGTCGGGTGACGCAAGGTCAGCCGCTCGGTCTCGAGGACGACGGTACTCGTCCCCGGTGAGACGCTTTCGGTGGAGAATTCCTGCAACATGATGAGGCTCCATACGCCGCCTTTGCGGCAAAACGATAAAGGGGAG
>JBDHSY010000120.1:0-8018 GCA_039808405.1 Xanthobacteraceae bacterium | reverse complement strand
GCCAGGCCCAGCCGCCAGTGACCTGGCCCTTGGTCATCGCACCGATCGTGCCGCGCACCCAGATCGCCGCATAGACGTGGACGATCCACACGCAGATCGCGACGATGGCGGTGACCGAGTGGATCAGCACCGCGACGCGCTTCTGCTCGACGGTGAAGTAGTTGCCGAAGTACTGGTCCCACACCACCACGCCGCTGGTGATCAACACCAGGATCAGCAGCGACATCGACCAGAACACCATCTTCTGGCCGGCGTTGTACTTGCCGACCTCGGGGAGCTTTTCCTCCTCGCCGGCCAGCACCTCGCGCATCCGCCCGAGCCAGACGCTGTCGGTCTTCTGCCACAGGTTCAACCGGAAGAACCGGAAGAACAGCCCGAGGAAGGAGACGAACAGCACCACGCCGATCCACGGATGGATGAAGCGCGTCATCTGGCCGCCGCCGAACAACCCGGTCAGGAAGTACAGCGACGGGGAGAACAGCGCCAGTCCGGACAGAGCCAGCAGGACAAGGCTGATCGCCGTGACCCAATGGTTGATCCGGGCCGGAGCGGTATAGCGGTGAACGACGACGGGTTTCCCCGGAGTTACGTCGTCACCGCGATCGACTTCGGACCTGCTCATGAGTTCTGGCCCTCCGTAAGCCGCTCGGCGTTCTTCTCATCCTCCACCGACACCCGGTTGGCACCGGTAATGACGTGATGGAGGAAGCCGAAGGCGGCAAAGGCGCCGATGGCGGCGAGACCGGCATACTTGGTCACGCCCTTCCACACCTCGACGATCGGGCTGATCGACGGATTGTTGGGCAGCCCGGCGTAGATCTGCGGCTTGTCGGCGTGTTGCAGCACGTACATGACGTGGGTGCCTTGCACGCCCGGCGGATCGTACAGGCCGGCGTTGTTGAAGCCGCGCGACTTGAGATCCTTGATGCGGTGGTCGGCCCACTGCTTCATTTCGTCCTTGGTGCCGAACACGATCGCCTGCGTCGGGCACGCCTTCTGACACGCCGGTCCCTGGCCGACCGCAACGCGATCGACGCAGAGCGTGCACTTGTAGGCCTTGTGATCGACCTGCGAAATGCGCGGAATGTTGAAGGGGCAGCCCTTGATGCAGTAGCCGCAGCCGATGCACTTGTCGTGGACGAAATCCACGATGCCGTTGGAGTACTGCACGATCGCTCCGGGGGCCGGGCAGGCCTTGAGGCAGCCCGGGTCCTCGCAGTGCATGCAGCCATCCTTGCGGATCAGCCACTCGAGATTGCCGCTCTCGGCATTCTCGTACTCGGTGTAGCGCATCAGCGTCCAGGTATTCGGCGTCAGGTCGTGCGGGTTGTCGTAGACCCCGACGTTGACGCCGACTTCCTCGGTGAGGTTGTTCCACTCAAGGCACGCCACCTGGCATGCCTTGCAGCCGATGCATTTCGACACGTCGATCAGCTTGGCGACTTCCGTCATCCGCTTGGCGGGCGGCGTGACGGACGAGGCCGAGCGACGAACGAGGTCCTGCTCGCCGAACTTCGGCGCGGAGGGCTTGGTGGTCGGGTTCGGAATTGGCGTAAACATGTCTATCCCTCCCCCTTATGCCACCGGACCCGCGACGGGCTCGATATTGACCAGGAACACCTTCGTCTCCGGCGTCTGCGAGTTGGCGTCGCCGATTGCCGACGGCAGCACGTTGATCGGAGCCGCCTTCCTGGTCTCGCCGACGAAGCCGAAGTTGAGCGGCAGTCCCACCTGGTGGAGGGTTTTGCCGTCGATCTTGAGCGGCTTCATGCGCTTGGTGACGACCGCCTTGCCGATGACCTCACCGCGCTTCGACCAGACGCGAACGCTCTGGCCGTGCCCGATGCCCTTCTCCTTGGCGAGTTCTTCCGACAGCTCGACAAAGAATTCGGGCTGCATGACCGCACTGGCATGCACCGTCTTGGTCCAGAAGTGGAAGTGCTCGACGAGGCGATAGGTGGTGCCGACGATCGGAAACTCGTCGGACGTACCGAGATGCTCGCGGTCGTACTTGTACACCCGCGCTGCCGGATTGCCCTTGAGCTTCGGGAACACGAGGTTCGCCACCGGCGACTCGAACGGCTCCATATGCACCGGGAACGGACCGTCGGCCAACAGCCCGCGAGTCCAGAGGCGTGCGACGCCTTCCGCTTGCATGATGAAGGGACCGACCGCCTTGTCCGGCGGAATGGTCGGCACATAGTCCGGCACATCCGGCCCGGACCAGCGCTTGCCGTCCCAGTACATGTACTTCTTCTTCTCGCTCCACGGCTTGCCGTCGGGATCGGCCGAAGCACGGTTGTACTGGATGCGGCGGTTGGCCGGCCACGAAAAGCCCCAGTTGGGATAGACACCGAGACCCGACGGGTCCGAGTTGTCGCGCCGCTGGGCCATGTTGCCCGTCGGCCCGTAGAAACCGGTGTAAATCCACATGCAGCCGTCGGTGGAGCCGTCGTCGCGCATCTCGCCGAACGAGGCGAGACGCTCACCCGCTTTGCGGATGACGTTGCCGTTGGCGTCCTTGACGTCCGCCAGCGCCTTGCCGTTGAGCTCGGTCTGGAGTTCGTCGGTGGACGGATCAAGCGGGTCCTTGTAGCTCCAGTCGATGGCCATCAGGGCATCCTTGCCCTTGCCGCCTTCCTTCTCGTAGAGCTTGCGGATCCGCATGAACAGGTCGGCAAGGACCAGAGTGTCCGGCTTCGACTCGTAGTGAGGATCGGCCGCCTTCCACTTCCACTGGATGACACGGCTGGAGTTGGTGACGCTGCCGTCCTCCTCGCACCACATCGATACCGGAAGCATGAAGACTTCGGTCTTGATCTGGCTCGGATCGACGTCGTTGGCGTATCCGTGATTCTCCCAGAACCGGGCCGAGTCGGTCTCGATCGGGTCCATGCTCACGAAGTACTTCAGCTTCTTCAGGCCTTCGCGAACCTTGTTCGAGTTCGCGATCGCCATCAGCGGGTTGAAGCCCTGACAGATCAGGCCGTTCGTTTTGCCCTGATTCATCAGGTCGAACATCGTGATGCAGTCATAGACCCGGTCGAGCTTCGGCAGATAGTTGTAGCCGAACTCGTTCTCGGGCGTGGCACTGGCGCCGAATTGCGACTTCAGGAAGGAAACGTAGAACTTCCTGTAGTTCTGCCAGTAGCTGGTCTGATTCGGCGTCAGCGGCTTGAAGGCGCGCTTGGCCAGATGCGATTCCAGCGTCGGCTCGGCGTCGGTCGGCAGCGCCAGATAGCCGGGGGTCGCCGCCGTCAGCGTACCGACGTCGGTGATGCCCTGCACGTTGGAGTGACCGCGCAATGCGTTCACGCCGCCGCCCGGGATGCCGATGTTGCCGCACAGGAGCTGGATCATCGCCGCGCAGCGGATGTTCTGGGCCCCGTGCGAATGCTGGGTCCAGCCGAGCGCGTACATGATGGTCATGGAGCGCTCGCCGTTGGCGGTCGAGGAGATCCAGTCGGCGACCTTCTGCCACTTGTCCTTCGGCGTGCCGCAGACCCGCTCCACCAGCTCCGGCGTGTACCGGGCGAAGTGCTTCTTCATCAGCTGGAAGACGCAGCGCGGATCCTGCAACGTCATGTCGCGGACGGCAAAACCGTCCTCGCCGAACTTGTACTCCCACGAACTGCGGTCGTACGAGTGCTTCTCTTCGTCGTAGCCGGTGAAGAGTCCTTCGTTGAAGTCGAACTCGTCCTTCACGATGAAGGAGGCGTTGGTGAAGTTGCGGACGTACTCCTTGTGGATCTTGTCGTTCGTGAGCAGGTAGTTGATCACGCCCGACAGGAAGGTGATGTCCGACCCTGCGCGGATCGGCGCGTAGTGATCCGCCACAGCCGCCGAGCGGTTGAAGCGAGGATCGACCACCATCAACTTGGCGCCACGCTCGGCTTTCGCCTCGGTGACCCATTTGAAGCCGCACGGGTGAGCTTCCGCAGCGTTGCCACCCATAATCAGGACGAGATCAGCGTTCTTGATGTCCGTCCAGGAATTCGTCATTGCACCGCGACCGTATGTGGAGCCCAAACTGGCCACCGTCGGTCCGTGTCATACTCTCGCTTGGTTTTCGATCTGGAGCAGCCCCAGACCCCTCGAAACCTTGTAGGTGAGCCAGCCGCCTTCGTTGGCGAGCGAGCTGCCGGCGAGGAACGCGGTGGAGAGCCAGCGGTTGACCGTCACCCCATCCTTGTTCTTCTCGATGAAATTGGCGTCGCGATCGTCCTTCATCAGCCGGGCGATACGCTCCATCGCGAAGTCCCAGGTGACGCGCTCGAACTGCGTGCCGCCAGGCTTGCGGTACATCGGGTATTTCACGCGCGACTTGGACTTGATGTAGTCGATGGCGCCGGCGCCCTTCGGGCACAGCGTGCCGCGATTGACCGGATGATCGACGTCACCCTCGATGTGGGTGACCTCCATCTTGCCCTTTTCGGTCTTGCTTTCGGCCGAATAGATCATCATGCCGCAGCAGACGGCACAGTAAGGGCACTGCCCCCGAGCTTCTTTGGTCTGAGCGAGCTTGAACGGCCTGATCGACAGTGCGTGAGCGGCTTCGATTTCACCAAATCCAAGCGCCCCGAGTGTCGTTCCCGCCAAACCCGCGCCGGCGCCGACCATAAAGGCGCGCCGCGAGAGTTCCATATTCATGGAACGTTCCTCCAAAAATAGGCCCCCGCCGGGGGACGGCCAAACTTTAGAGTTTGTCAAAAGAGACGCTAGGAGATGACGTTCGACCTGTCAAACATGCAAATATGCACATCCGCGGACGCATGACGGCGCAAAATTCATGTTGCTTTGCATTATGTTGTTGCAAGAACGTATTTTTATCATCCTGAAGGAATCTTTTAACAGGCGCCGCCCAGACCTGTCATTTCGTCGCATCATACTATCGTAGGTAGGTCGTTGACTATCGCCCCCCAACCGTCCACAGTGGCAGCGTGGCGGTGTTGGCCGCTCCCGCGGGTCGGGGCCTTTCCTCAAAATTCGGCAATCGCTGCAAACGTGTACGCAAGGCGCCGCGTCGCGTGCGGGTTGCGTCGGCGGCGAGGCCGTCGCCTTGGCGGACACACGTATTCCGCACCGCCCTTCTCCTGATTCTCCCCGTTGCATGCACGCTGACCCTGGCGGCCCCCACGGCGTCGGCAGGCGACCGCGTCGCGCCCCTCGCCGCAGCCGGCGATTCGTCCGCCAGCCGCTTCACGCTCGCGCCATGGCACGGCGGGAATCTGCCCGCCTTCACCCTCGACGACCTGACCGGCCAGGCCCGGCACGCGGCGGCCTTCAAGGGCCGCACCGTGCTGGTGCATTTCTTCGCGACCTGGTGCGAACCGTGCGTGCCCGAACTGGCCTCATTGCAGCGCCTGGCACGCGCCTCGCGCGATGAGCCGCTGACCATCGTCGCCATCGATGTCGGCGAGGTCGATCTGCGGGTGCGCGCCTTCTTCGACAAGCGGCCGGTCGATTTCCCCGTGCTGCTCGACCGCAACCGCAGCGTCGCCAAAGCGTGGAACGTCACCTCGCTGCCCACCACCTTCGTGCTCGATGCCGCGCTCCAGCCTCGGCTGTTCGTCGAGGGCGACCTCGACTGGTCGCGGCCCGACATCGTGAGCGCGATCGCCGCTCTTTATCCCAGGCAATCCCGCACCGACGCGCCGGCATCCGGCCGGCCGACGTCGCCGACCACAGGAGGACGCGATGGACCGACGTGATTTTCTCAAAAGCGCAGCCGCGGCGACGGTTGCGGCCGCGTTGCCGCAGGCGGCGCGCGCGGACACGACGTTCGCGCCGAAGCCGGACGCGTGGCGTTCGTTCGAACTCGTCACCCGCGTGTCGATCGACAATCCGCAAGGCCCCATGCAGGCGTGGATTCCCCTGCCCTCGGTCAGCGCGGCCGACTGGATTCGTCCCGGCGACAGCACCTGGAAAGGCAACGCCGTGACGGTCGCGCGCGTGCGCGACCAGACATACGGCGCCGAGATGCTGCATGCGATCTGGGCCGACGACGAGATCGATCCGACGCTCGAGGTCACGAGCCGCATCGCCACCCGCGACCGCGCCATCGATCTCACGAAACCGGGGAGCGAAGCGACGCTCAGCGACGAGGCGCGCAAGCTCAACCTCCAGGGCACCGACCTGATCCCGGTCGATGGCATCGTCAAAGAGACGTCCGACAAGATCGTTGCCGCCGCCAACGCCAAGAGCGACATCGAGAAGGCGCGCGCCATCTACGAATGGGTGGTGGAGAACACCGTGCGCACCGCCGCGACCCGCGGCTGCGGCATCGGCGACGTCGCGGCGATGCTCAAGAGCGGCAACCTCGGCGGCAAGTGCGCCGATCTCAACGCGCTCTATGTCGGTCTCGCCCGTGCCGGCGGCCTGCCGGCGCGCGACGTGTACGGGCTGCGGGTCGCGCCGTCGAAGTTCGGCTACAAGAGCCTCGGCGCCGGGACGAGCAACGTCACCAAGGCCCAGCACTGCCGCGCCGAGGTCTGGCTTGCCGGCTTCGGCTGGGTGCCGGTCGATCCGGCCGACGTGCGCAAGGTGATGCTGGAAGAGCCGCCGACCAATCTGCCGCTCACCGACGCCAAGGTCGCCGCCGCGCGCAAGACGCTGTTCGGCGCCTGGGAAGGCAACTGGATCGCCTACAACACCGCGCACGACGTGGTGCTGCCCGGCAGCCGGAAGACCAAGGTCGGCTTCCTGATGTATCCGCAGGCCGAGCGCGCCGGGCTACAACTCGACAGCCTCGATCCCGACAGATTCCGCTATTCCATCTCGGTCAAGGAAGTGGCGGCGTAGCCTTCCGCCGAGACCGAGGCGATCTAAACTCACGCCGCGCGGCAATTCTGTCGCGCGGCGCATGTGCGAAAGACACCCCCGATGGCCGTTTACCTCGACTACAACGCGACGACGCCGATCCTGCCCGAGGTGCTGGAGGCCATGCTGCCGTTCCTGCGGGACGAGTTCGGCAATCCGTCGTCGGGCCACGCGCTCGGCCAGCGCGCCCACGCGGCGGTGGCAACGGCGCGCGCCCATGTCGCGGCGCTGATCGGCGCCGAGCCCGACGAGATCGTTTTCACCAGCGGCGGCACCGAGGCCAGCAACATCGCCATTCGCGGCGCGTCGTGCGACGGCGCGAAGCGGCCGATCGTCACCAGCGTGCTGGAACACCCGGCCACCGACGAGCCGTGCAACCTGCTCGCCGAGCAGGGCCATGCCGTGCATCGCATCGGCGCGCAGGCCGACGGGCGCATCGATCTCGCTGCGGCGATGGCCGCGATCCGCGCCGGCGCGGGCCTCGTGACGCTGATCCATGCCCAGAACGAAACCGGCGTGTTGCAGCCGGTGGCCGAGATCGCCGCCGCCGCCCGTGAGAACGGCGCGCTGGTCCACGCCGATGCGGCGCAGTCGGCCGGCAAGGTCGCCGTCGATGTCGATGCGCTCGGCGTCGATCTGTTGTCGATCGCCGGCCACAAGCTCTATGCGCCGAAAGGCATCGGCGCGCTCTACGTGCGGCGCGGCACGCCGCTTCAGCCGGTGCTGCGCGGCGCCGGACAGGAACGGGGCGTGCGGCAGGGGACGGAAAGCGTCGCCGCAATCGTGGCGCTCGGCGAAGCCTGCCGGCTTGCCGCGCACCGGCTCCGCGACGCGACGCGCGACATGCGCCCGCTTGCGAACGCGTTGCGCGAGCGTCTCGAACGCGAGGTGCCGGGCCTGACCCTGGTCGGCCATCCGACCGAGCGCCTGCCCAACACCCTCAACGTGCTGTTTCCCGGCGTCTCCGGCCGCGCCGTGCTCGCCGCCTGCCCCGACGTGATGGCCTCGACCGGCTCGGCCTGTCATGCGGATCGCGAGGAAGCCTCCGGCGTGTTGCGTGCGCTCGGCCTTGCCGAGGAGACGGCGCTCGGCGCGGTGCGGCTGTCGCTCGGCATCACCACCACGATGGCCGATGTCGAGGCGGCCGCCGCAGCGCTGGCCCAGGCGTGGCGCGAGGTGTCGCGCAGCGCCGCCATAGG